>JAZKEL010000215.1:0-4247 GCA_040387075.1 Pseudomonadota bacterium | reverse complement strand
GTCCAGCGTCCGTCCAGCGCCAGCGGCAGTGTCAGCGTGGCGAAGCCTATCCCCAGTGCCAGGAAGCATTCGCCCAAGAACTGCAGGGTATCCCGCCGACGGGTGAGCAGCCACCACGCCAGGGCGATGTAAAAGATCGCCAGTGCCAGTGCGCTGTATGCCAGGCCGAAATGCGAATCCCGGAGTAAGGCATATTGCAGGCTGAAACCGACGATAGGCGTGCCGAACACCAGCGTGGCATCTACATAATCACCGGCTTTGGTGGACTGCCTGTGCGCATAGAGGACGGCAATCAGCGTAAACAAGAGGAAATGGATGACGAGGAAAGGTTCCGTACTGGCAAACAGTTCAGGCGTATAACTCTTTGCACCCCATAAGGTGCCGATGATGAAGGTAAAGGCGAAGCCCAGCACATTCAGCGGGCGCCAGCTTTTATGGAACGCCACAAACGCAATGCCGAGATTGAGCACCAGGTAATAGCTGAATAAGCCGACATGGCTGCCTTGTCCACTGGAGGTAAGGATAGGTGCCAGGAAACCCCCGGCAAATCCCAGCACCGCCAATGCCATGGCGGATTGCAGCACCGCAATCAGTGCGGACAGGAAGGCCACGGCAATCAACAGGAAGAACGCCGGGCCGGCAGGAATCAGCTGGTAAAGCTTAAGGGCGGCAAAGATGGTCAGGTAAAGCACGCCGACACCACCACCCTGTATCGCCCATGAATATTCAGGGCGCCTGGTACGCAAGTGCCAGCCTAGTGCAAGCAGGCCGATACCTGAAAGGGCAATGCCAGCCATGCGGAATTCGATGGGCACCTGGGTATGTTCCGCTGCGTATTTCAGCAGGAAACTGATGCCGATGAAGAGGATCACGATGCCGGAACGCACCAGCGTATTGCCGCCGAACAGCCAGTTTTTAGCAGCCAGGAATGCTTTTTCAATAATGCTTGGCAGCGCTGGCTTGGGTTGTATATCGCTATCCCAATCCTCTGCGGTCCTGGGCTCTGCAATGGATAATGGTGTATCAGTCGTGCTATCTAGCTCGTGGCTATCAGGGGTTTTCGCAGCGCCATCAGGAATTGCTTCCGAAGCTGGTATCACGGCTGACTGCAGTGGATGTTGTGTAATGTCAGCAAGCGCTGCCGCTGCAATTGGTGTGGGTCGCAGCAGTTGCTGCTGGTCGTCTAGGTCGTATCGTAAGTCGCCTGGTTGTTCCAGTTTATCTTGCAGCGCATTGATCTTGGCTTCCAGCGCTGTAAAGCGCTGGTTAAGCCGCTCTTGTGCCGCCGCTTTGCCTAGCCAGCCGAAAAAAGCAATCAAGCCGCCTACCATGCTGGTCAGAGCGAGTATTCCTGCTAACACCCAGACGGATTCCATTAACTAACCCCCCTTATGCGGCGTGCGTATCGCGCGCTGGCTAAGCTCGACCGGCTGCAAATATCCACATTACTTCCCCTTTATTTATTTTTAAGGCTTTATATTATTGCAGGATGACCGTTTGCACGGTGCTGAGCGTGTCTTGCTTATGCACGAATTGCACCACCGACTCTACCGTGACCACTTCTATTTTACCCAGCAGGCGGTCTGCTCCTGGATGATCATCGAACGCAACATTAGCACGGAACATGCGCCCGGCCAGCCTGTGCAGTGCCAGGATGCGCAACATGCCGGGCTGGTAGCCTGCCTGTTTCAGCCAAGCCTGAGCGGCAGCCCTGTCCAGCTGTTTTTGACTTACCAGGTCTTGATTGGTATTGCCCGGATTTGAATCGTTTTGATTGAGCCCATTTTGCTGTAGTGCCCCGGCCAGTACTTCCAGCACCCACTGATTGGAATTCTGGTACTGGGTGGAAAATGGGTAGGCGACCATGCTGTAGCGCGGCTGGTGCAGTTGTTTGAGCAAAGCCGGTTGGCGCAATTCCTCTACAATGCGGGCTTGCAAGGCTGGCGATGGGATCATCACCATGGCATCCCAGGCAAACAGGTCATCGTAAAAGAAATTGGCCAGTCCTTCGTTATACAGGTTGGAGTTGGCAGTGCCGCACTGGTTGAGTTCATGCATCACCAGCCAGCGGCCTTGCGGATGATTGCGCCAGGCAAAGGCCACATGCGAGTATTTAAGGCGGTAACTGGATAGATCCTGTCCTACTCGCGCTATCAAGGCCACCTGGGCGCCACTGTTATCCAACCGGTCGCGGGTTTGCACAGCCAACATGAAAGCCTTGCGCATGGTGTCCGCAGTTTGCTGTTGTTCGCTGCAGGCAGTGCCGGCCTGCACGCTGGCAGAAAATAAATACAGCGCGATGAATATCCAAGGTCTCATGACCGTCCCCTTTTACCGATCTGGACCGGTGCTAGATGCTGGAATGATGAATAAGCGATTTTCCCAGCTCGTTCGGGATAAATGCAATTACTTTGCCGGACGCAATCAAGGCATGACCGGTGGATTCCGCCACTACTTGTATCGTATCGCCTACCACAGTGGACGCCGCGCCTGACACATCGCCGACGATGCGCACTGAAAATTTGCCGGCATCGGATGCACCTTGACTCGCGCTACGCATCACAATCACCAGGCCTTCGGCTGTTTTTTCTATGCTTTCCACTACCATCTGCCCGCTGGCAGCGGCCATAGAGGCAGATCCCACCACTACTGAGCCAACTCCCAGCGACAACATGGCCGATGCATTCGATGATGCCTCGGATGCGTTACCTGCTGCTTGTGCCTGACCAGCTACAGCCAGCCACGAGCCAAGCAACAATGTCATACCCAAAATTTTTGTTTTATTCATGTGACACCCCTTTCTAAAAATCCACGCGTTTGGAAGATGGAGGCGTGGAGACTCCGGCCCTGGCTGTGCATTAAGCGTTTAAGCGCAAATCGAACAGCAAGGCGGTATAAGTTTTTAATTGCTGCATAAACGGCACGATAGGCGCATCAAGAAAATCCATGTTCATTAATGAAATCTCACGGTAGTGAATTGTCTGCGATTCATATCAGGCCGTTTCCGCCATCTGCTTGAGCGTGACGTAATCGGTTTTGCCTGTGCCTAGCAGCGGCAACTCATTCACCACGACTATCTTGCGGGCGATGGCGATTTCGGGACTGCCCAGCTGGCGCGCCGCTGTTTGCAGGTTGTCTCGACTCAATCCAGTATCTGTCGTGAACAGGATGATGTTTTCGCCGCGCTGTGCATCCGCTTGCGTGCTGGCGGCGTGCTGGTGTTCCGGCGATGCGGCGTTGGCGATCTTCTCGACCGTTTCCAGCGACACCATCTCGCCGGCAATCTTGGCGAAGCGCTTCACGCGACCTAATATACGTACGAAGCCGTTCTGGTCTATATCGACGATATCGCCGGTGTTATACCAGCCGTCTTGAGGCGGCTGGAGCACGCCCGGGTTGTCGAACAGGTAATAGCCCAGCATCACGTTCGGCCCTTTTACATACAGCAGGCCGCCGTGCTCTATGCCGGGAACCGCTTCCAGCCTGGGTTTCAGGCCTGGCAATAACGGCCCTACGCTGCCGTTCAGGTTGGCCATGGGCGTATTGACGGCGAGTACCGGCGCACATTCCGTGGCGCCGTAACCTTCCAGGATGCGCAGGCCGAACTTGTCCGACCAGCTTTTGCGCACCTCCTCATTCAGTTTCTCGGCGCCAGCGACTACATAGCGCAGCTTGTAGAAATCGTAAGGATGGGCGAATTTGGCGTAATTGCCGAGGAAAGTGCTGGTGCCGAACAGCACGGTGCAACCGCGATCGTAGATGACTTCAGGTATCACCCGGTAATGCAGCGGCGATGGATAGAGGAACAGTTTACTGCCGCAAATCAGTGGCATGATGCCGCCGCAGGTGAAGCCGAAGGCATGGAACAGCGGCAGTGCGATCATGAATTTATCGCTGGGTGAGAAGTCGATCACGGCGCGGATCTGCGCGATGTTGGAGAGGATGCTTTTATGGCTGTGTACCACGCCCTTGGGTTTACCTTCTGAACCGGACGTGAACAGCACCACCGCTGGCGCTTCCGGGTTCCTGGCTTTCGCTGCGCATTTCGGCAGCCAGAGGGCATAGCCGATCAGCCAGAGTTTGTCCCACACGCTGAACCGGCTGCGCAATTCTTCCAGGTACACCACGCGTACGTGCTGAAGGGCATTTACCACGTCGGCCAGCTTGGCGGTTTCCAGAAACTGGCGCGAGGTGATGATGGTGCGCACATTCGCGGCAATGCATGCGTTCTGTATGCCGGCGGTACC
>JAZKEL010000214.1:0-2004 GCA_040387075.1 Pseudomonadota bacterium | reverse complement strand
CCCCCGTTCCGCCATCGTCGATGAGTATGCAGCTTCGCCGACAGTAGTTGCGATGATACTGGGCGGCGGCGACGACTACGAGTTGTGTTTCACCGCGCCCGCTGACCGCCATGCAGACATAAGCAGGCTAGGCCAGCAGATCGGCCTGCAACTTAGCCATATCGGCTATATGACCAGCGGCAGCAGCCTGCTGGTGAGGGATCGCGAGCAGCATTTAATCGATATAAAGGAAACCGGATTTGACCATTTTGCCTGAGGCCGGCTTGCCCAAGATTGACCATTCCATTTCCCCGGACCGCCGCTTCCTGTTGAGCCATCCAGCGCATTTCCTTGCGCTGGGATTCGGTAGCGGCCTGGGGCCGAAAGCACCAGGCACCTACGGCACACTGGTGGCAATACCGCTATTCATGCTGCTCATGCTGGCACCCGAACTGGCGCATTACCTAGTGATCACTGCGCTCTTTTTCATCGGTATCCCGCTCTGCGGCATCACCGGGCGCAACCTCGGCGTATCCGACCATGGCAGCATCGTCTGGGACGAGATCGTCGCCATGCTGCTGGTGCTGGAATTCACGCCGCACGGATGGATATGGTGGCTGGCGGCATTCGTCCTGTTCCGCCTGTTCGATATCTGGAAACCGTTTCCCATCCGCCAGTTCGACGCCAGGCTAAAAGGCGGGTTCGGCGTGATGTTCGACGACCTTCTGGCCGCCCTCTATGCCATCGCCAGCCTTAAGGTGTTGCAATGTTTGATGATGAATTACTGAGTCTTGCCCGGACGCTTGGAAAGGCCCTGCAAGCCGGGAATAAAAAACTGGCAGTAGCGGAGTCCTGCACCGGCGGCCTGCTGGCAGCGTTGGTTACCGACATTGCGGGCAGTTCGGAATGGTTCGATTGCGGGATAGTGAGCTACAGCAACCAGTCCAAAATTACGCTTCTGGGAGTGCAGGCGCAAACCCTGGATGCATTCGGTGCGGTAAGCGAACAAACTGCGGCCGAGATGGCACATGGGGCGCTGCAAAGGAGTTCTAGCGATATCGCCATCAGCATCACCGGCATTGCAGGCCCAGGCGGCGGCACAGCGGCAAAACCTGTCGGGACGGTATGCTTTGGCTGGATCGGCGCCGGCTTGCCGGCAGGCACCGGCACCGAACATTTTGCAGGTGACCGCGCGCAAATACGTTTGCAGGCGGTAAAAAATGCGGTGAACATATTGATCACTGCGCTGGAATCATGGAACCTGGGATAAATCCTGATTGACCCACCAGGCTCGAGCTCTCGAGCTAAAAGAACAAGCCGGCTAGACCAATCTATCTAATCATTCCTAGCCGTTCGTCCCTAAGCGCTTATCTCCAGCCGTCACGTCCCCAGCCATCACGATGGCCGCCATGTCCGTGGTTATGCCTTGGGCCGTTATCGTAGTAATAATAGGCACGCGGTGCAGGGGCGTAATATGCCCTGGGTGCAGGGCTGTAATACACGGGAGGTGGCGCGTAATAGACCGGTGGAGGCGCAGGATAATAGCGCACCGGCGGCGGCGCATAGTAGCCGGGGCCACCGATGTTGATGCCGAAGCTGAATGAGTCACGCGCAAACGCGCTGCTGCTGGCAGCCAATGCCAGGCCAATTGTTACCAACGCTAATCGTATTGTCTTCATCATTATCTCCTTGTCACCAGACCGGTCGTCATAAAACCGGCGGCGTCTACCAGTAACGTATGCCTGCAATGGCGGTTTACCTGCATCGGTTGCAGCCGTCCGGGTTTACAAAACTTAACATGGTCGATACTGGAAAATCGATACCCGGACATAAGCACTCTACTGCCTGATGTAGGACTGCCGGCAGGCAACTAGGTTCCTGCATAAAATCAATGGAAAAGCCGCGTTCCAGCTTACGTTACGCAGTGATTTATGAAATAATCACAGGCTTCATTGGGCACTGCCAATACTACACAGAATAAGGGTAATTTCATGGATGAGAATAAAAGCAAAGCACTGGCGGCAG
>JAZKEL010000213.1:0-5745 GCA_040387075.1 Pseudomonadota bacterium | reverse complement strand
TACCAACCGCGTTCACCTTACCAAACCGTGCCGGACACGGATTAAGGTGGAGCGTAGCTAGCATAGTCTAGAGCCCAGATAGCCTTTTTCCATCCGGCCACACATTCAAGGAATGAAACATGAATACTGTGGCTGATATCAAAGATTACGTAATTGCCGACATAGCGCTTGCTGCCTGGGGCCGCAAGGAAATCGCCATCGCCGAGACGGAAATGCCCGGCCTGATGGCGATACGCGAAGAATACGCCGTGACCAAACCGCTGCGTGGCGCGCGCATCACCGGCTCCCTGCACATGACCATCCAGACCGCCGTGCTGATCGAAACCCTGAAAGACCTGGGTGCCGAAGTGCGCTGGGCCTCCTGTAACATTTACTCGACGCAGGATCATGCAGCCGCTGCCATCGCTGCGACCGGCACACCGGTATTTGCGGTGAAGGGCGAAAACCTGGACGAATACTGGGATTACACCCACCGCATCTTCGAATGGGCTGACGACGTGCACGGCGCGAAGATCTATTCCAATATGATCCTCGACGATGGCGGTGACGCAACGCTGTTATTGCACCTGGGTACCAATGCAGAATCTGATATCTCCTTGCTGAACAATCCCGGCAGCGAAGAAGAAATCTGCCTGTTCAATGCCATCAAGGCAAAGCTGGCGCAAGATCCGCACTGGTATTCCGTGCGCCTGGCAGCTGTCAAGGGCGTGACCGAAGAAACCACGACTGGTGTGCATCGCCTGTACCAGATGCACAAGGAAGGCCGCCTGGCATTCCCTGCCATCAACGTCAACGACTCCGTGACCAAATCCAAGTTCGACAATCTGTACGGCTGCCGCGAATCGCTCGTGGACGGCATCAAGCGTGCAACCGACGTGATGGTGGCGGGCAAGGTGGCTGTGGTCGCCGGGTACGGTGATGTGGGCAAAGGCTCCGCCCAGGCATTGCGTGCGCTTTCAGCGCAGGTATGGGTAACGGAGATCGACCCGATCTGTGCGCTGCAGGCAGCCATGGAAGGCTACCGTGTGGTGACTATGGATTACGCGTGCGAACACGCCGATATCTTCGTGACAGCGACCGGTAACTACCATGTCATCACGCATGAACACATGAAGAAGATGAAGAACCAGGCCATCGTCTGCAACATCGGCCACTTCGATAACGAGATCGATGTCGCTTCGCTGGAGCAATACCAGTGGGATGAGATCAAGCCGCAAGTCGACCACGTTATTTTCCCGGACGGCAAGCGTATCATCCTGCTGGCCAAGGGCCGCCTGGTCAACCTGGGTTGCGGAACCGGCCACCCGAGCTACGTCATGAGTTCGTCATTCGCTAACCAGACCATCGCGCAGATCGAGTTGTTCACCAACCTGTCGCAATACCCTGTCGGCGTGTATACCTTGCCCAAGCACCTGGATGAAAAAGTCGCTGTGCTGCAGTTGAAAAAGCTCAACGCACAATTGACCGAGTTGAGCGACCAGCAAGCCGCTTACATCGGCGTTTCCAAGCAAGGGCCTTACAAACCGGACAGCTATCGTTACTAAGCGTTGTTGATCTGAACTTCGTCCGGTCTATGAGGCCGGGCGTTTTTTACCAGGGGGTTGTATGAAATTGATTATTGTATGGTTGTTGAATGCATTGGCATTGTTGGCGGTTGCCTACTTGATGCCCTCTATCCATGTCTCCGGTTTGGGCGGGGCATTGATTGCCGCGGCCGTTATCGGACTGGTCAATATATTCATAAAGCCTATCCTGGTGTTGCTGACCCTGCCGGTGACCATCGTGACCCTGGGTTTATTTATCCTAATCATCAATGGCCTGCTCTTTTTCTTCGTCGGGCATTTATTGCAGGGGTTCGAGGTCACCACGGTTTGGGCAGGTATCCTCGGGGCGTTGCTGTATAGCATTATTTCTTGGGCATTGACTGCATTGATACCGGACTAATGCTGGATATTCGATAAAGTCATAAAAGAAAACCGTGAATACACCATTGAATCCAATGATCAGTTTCGAATTTTTCCCGCCAAAGACGGCAGAAGGCATAGCCAAGCTGCGTGAAACACGTAAGCAACTGGCATTGCTGAAGCCAAAATTTTTCTCGGTGACGTTTGGCGCCGGCGGCTCTACGCGCGACCGTACGCTTGAGACGGTACTGGAAATCCAGGGCGAGGGTTTCGATGCCGCCCCGCATATTTCCTGCGTGTCCTCCAGTAAAGAGGAGCTGAAAGCACTGCTGGATGAATACCAGGCCAAGGGCATACGCCGGCTGGTGGCATTGCGCGGGGATTTGCCTTCGGGGGAAGTCAGCGTGGGCGACCTGCGGCATGCCAACGAACTCGTCGCATTCATTCGCCAGCAAACGGGTGACTGGTTCCAGATAGAAGTCGCCGCCTATCCGGAGTTCCATCCGGAATCGCGTTCCCCAGCGTCGGATCTACGGCACTTCAAGAGCAAGGTGGATGCCGGGGCTAACGAGGCCATTACACAATATTTCTATAACGCCGATGCTTACTTCCGTTTTATGGATATGTGTGCAGATGCGGGCATTACGATTCCCATCGTGCCGGGTATCATGCCCATTTACAACATCACGCAGTTGTCTCGTTTTTCTGCTGTATGCGGTGCGGAAATCCCGCGCTGGTTACGATTGAGGCTGGAAGAGTACGGCCATGATATCGCTTCGCTACGCGCATTGGGTGCGGATGTGGTAACCGAGCTATGTGGGAAATTATTGGATGGCGGTGCTCCTGGCCTGCATTTCTATACGCTGAACCAGGCTGGGATTATTACGAATATCGCCGAAAAGATGAAATTAACGGGTTAGGCAGTGCTTGTTTAGCCCGTTAATTCAGTAGCGTATTTAGTGCAGTGTCGGGCTGGTTTCCCCGAATACTGCATCTTCGACAAACAGGTAATCCTTGGCCTTGCCCTGATTCCACAGCGCCATTAGTACGATCCAGCGTGTTTCCTCGATACTCACTTCCGGTTGTGGCAATGCCATGGCGCGGTCTATGACCAGTTCGCGTTGGCCGGGATTCAGTATCTTGGCTTGCTCCAGGAACATCAGGAAGCTCAGGCTTTCGAAGTTGATTTTCTTGGTTTCGACTTCCGCATAGACGCGGAAACCTAGTCCATGGCCGGCATCGGCTGCTGCGGCTTGATCTGTCATTTGTTCCAGGCCGCTGAACCAGTCGAAAGCACCATTAATATCGTCGGTGTCGAAGCCTGCTGCAAACAATTCTTTTTCTAGCGTGTTTTGGTCGGGACGTATATCTGCTTCAAAGTAATTTTCAAACATGTAAACCAGGACTTCGAACATGGATTCCCCAATCTGGGGGCTGCTATGATTCAAATCCGTGCATTAAACGCGCTGCCTGACCATAGAAAATGGATTGAATCTGCATCACAATTTATCGCATAGAATTCGAATTTTCAGTAGCCTCCCTAAAGTTAGCCAAAATAGAATTACGCGATACGCTGGTAGCGCCCTCCCGGTAGGGACGACACAGTATTGTCTAACTCCAGCATCAACAGCATGGCGGAAAGGTGTTCGCTAGTCAAGCCGCTGCGCTCAACTAATTCATCCATACTGACCGGATCGTAACCCATGGCATCCAGCAAAGGATTCGGCGCGTCCCTAGCAGGTGTTATGTCATTTCTAGCAACGGCTGGAACCGTTCCAAGCTCTTCTATGATGTCCTGGATGCTGTCCACCAGTTTCGCACCCTGTTTGATCAGCTGGTGGCAACCCTTGGCCAGTGGGGAATGAATCGACCCTGGAATGGCAAATACATCCCGTCCCTGTTCTGCGGCAAGCCTGGCGGTGATGAGGGAACCGCTTTGCAGGTTGGCTTCCACCACCAGGCAGCCCGTTGCCAAGCCGCTGATGATGCGGTTGCGTTTAGGGAAATTCTGGGCGCGCGAAGGTGTGCCAAGTGCGAATTCCGAAATAATCAGGCCGCGCTCTACAATCTGGTGAGCCAACTCGCGATGCCTGGATGGGTACACGATATCCAGGCCGGTCCCCACCACCGCGATGGTAGCCCCGTTGCCTTTGAGTGCGCCGCGGTGCGCTGCGCCATCAATGCCCAGGGCCATGCCGCTGACGATGGTATAACCCTGCTGATTCAATGCAAATGAAAAATCATCGGCATTCTTTTCCCCTTGCGGCGATGAATTGCGGCTACCGACGACGGCAATACACAGCGTATCCAGCCAGTGGAGGTTGCCTTTAGCATAGAGCGCGGGCGGCGGGTCGGGGATTTCGAGCAGGGCTGGGGGGTAATGGACATCGCCCAGCGTGATGAAATGGTTATTTGGCTGTGCCATCCATTCCAGCGCGGGCTTTGCGATTTCTTTATCAGGGCCGGCAATAATTGCGTTGGCGATGGCGTCGCTGGTGATCTCGCGCAACTGGCTGAAACTGGCTGCGTAGATCTGTTCCGGATTGCCGAATGCACCTAGTAGTTTGCAAAGCCCTTGTGAGCCCAGGCCATGGATAGCGCCAAGGCAAATCCACAGTGCGGCATCACTATCGATCATGGGCAATCAAGCTAGTCGGTTATAAAGCTTACTCAGGCGTGGCGACGACATCCGAAATATTGACCGGCTCAGTCGCCTGCATGATCAGGCCATAGGATATTTTATCGAAGACGCGGAAGATCATCACCAGGCCCACACGTTCATTGGGTAACTTCATGTATTGCTTGCTTTTCAGTTCTTCGTCCTCTTGCCTGGCTTTTTCTGCGCTGGCTGAATAGTCTTTATAGCGCCTGCTTGGGTCGGATCGGTTCGCAGCCTTGAACTTCTCCAGCCAACCTTTGGGCTCAGGTGCATTCGGATTCTTGATGATTGCACCCTGGCGGCTAATGGTCAGCACGTGGCCCTGTTCCAGACCGTCCCGGGCGCCTTTGCTGATAGCCACGATGGAATTACGCCCTGTCTCGGCAAGGCCGCCGTATATCGAGAGAATACGCCCTTCTATGGCTGTCTCTGGTGCACGCGGCACAAAGCTCTCCTGCATGGTGTCGGTGGCTACTACCAGCTTATCCTTGGAGACTATCTCTTCTTTTGCCGTTACTACATATGCGCTGGCAGGCTCGCCATACTTGGTGACCTTGGCATCGCCCAAAAATGTGGCTTCGGTGCCTAGTATTTCCTTGGTGTCAGGATCGATGAAGTTGTTGCCTGGACGGTACACATGCCAGAGGATGCCCTGGCCTTCCGTGATCCTGTTGATGTATATCTTGGTTCCCGGCGCGAGGATAACCCGGTTGTCAGGGCCGGATACAATAAATGGTGCGTCATCCATCGCGCCGTTTTCTATCACCAGCGGCTGGCTCAGGAAAGGTGCAATGATATTCGGTGAAATGGTGGGGATAGCTTCCTTGTCCAGCGGCTCTTCGCGGGTGCCTGGTTGCAGGGTAACGGTTTCCCTGAGCAGACGTAGCTGCGGGCGTCCGCTGCTCATGTCCAGGAATACGACATCTCCTGGGTAAATAAGGTGGGGATTCTTGATCTGTGCGCGGTTCAGTTTCCACACCTGCGGCCATAGCCAGGGATTCTTGAGGAATTTGCCGGAGATATCCCATAAGGTATCGCCTTTTACCACGACATGACGATCCGGGTGACCGGGTTTCAGCTCGATTTCGTCAGCCGCTGCTTGTGCCGAGAGGCAACAAATGAACAGCAGCGTTATAATGTATCTCAACATAGAATGACCCCGGTCGTTTTGTCGCGGTTTTA
>JAZKEL010000212.1:0-5662 GCA_040387075.1 Pseudomonadota bacterium | reverse complement strand
GAATTAAGGTGGTATATATGAGCAAATCGACAAAACTGAATATTCCCCTATTGCTTGGTACCAACCGCAGTGACAGGAGAAGCGCTCATGTCGCCCAGTGGTTGCATAAGCAGATGCAAAAAAGACCCGACATCGAAAGCACACTGTTCGATGTCCGCGATTTTGCTTTACCGCAGGACAACTACGGCACCGACATTAAGGACAGCTTTCCCGAGTGGCGGGATGCGATAGTGAATGCCGACGGCCTGGTGATCGTGACCCCTGAATATAACCATGGTTACCCAGGCACGCTGAAAAGCGTGCTGGACTTATTGTTGAAGGAATACATTCATAAAAGTGTAGCGTTGGTAGGCGTGTCTGCCAGTCCATGGGGAGGCACTCGCGTGATCGAATCCATGGTGCCGATGGTGCGCGAGCTGGGGCTGGCAGTTACCTTCACAGACCTCAATTTTCCTATGGTGGAGAGTAAGTTCGATGAGAGTGGGAATCTACTCGATCAAGCCTACGAAAAGCGGTCATCTGCTTTCCTGGATGAGCTGGTATGGATGAGTTCAGCATTGAAATGGGGGAGGGAGAATCTTCCCGAGAACGCTTAAAAATTTCGGCAGCTAGAAATTTATATCGTTGTAAAATTCAAGCCCGGCGTTTGCCGGGCTTTTTTACGTCTCACGAATGTTTAACAATTCCATACGAAATTATTCCTAATCTTCGCGGTCTTTGTTGGATAATACTATTCAAGCAAATAATAAAATTCAGCTAAACAAATAGTAGCTTCTGCCTGTAGTGTTTATCGAAAAGTAATGATCGAATCAACCGAATATGAAAAATCCAGCAAAAAATACCGTCAAGAAAATTGCCACTTCGCGCCTGCCGACCAAGTACGGCGAATTCACTGCGCACGTCTACCAGAGCGATGAAGAGCTAGAGGAGAATGTGGCATTAGTGGCAGGCGATGTCAGCGGCAAGCAGGATGTGCTGGTGAGGGTGCATTCCGAATGCCTGACCGGCGATATATTCTCGTCGAGCCGCTGCGATTGCGGCGAGCAGCTTGAAATGGCTCAGGCCATGATCGCGGCGGCAGGCGAGGGCGTTGTGCTATACCTGCGCGGCCATGAAGGACGGGGCATCGGGCTGGTGAATAAAATCCACGCGTATGAACTGCAGGATAGGGGCCTGGACACCGTAGAAGCCAATATTGAGCTGGGATTGCCGGTGGACACGCGCAGTTACGATGTGGCCGCCGAGATCCTGCTGGATCTCGGTTTGACCAGCATCCGCATCCTGACCAATAACCCGAGAAAAATCGCCAGCCTGGAACAGTTGGGCCTGAAGGTCACCGAGCGTGTGCCGCTAGAAGTGAAGCCCAACCGCGAAAACACCCGCTACTTGCAGACCAAGCGCGACAAGCTTGGCCACCTGCCGCTAGAGACGATTAACCTGCCGCTGTAGACGTTGTCCCCATGATAATGTCGACCGGTCCAAGGAAATCGCCCTTGCCGATCTCCAGGCCATTATGGCGCAGGATGTTATACGTGGTGGTTAGGTGGAAATAGAAATTCGGCAGTACAAAATTCAGTAAGTAGGGTTGCCCCGCAAAACTGACTTCCTTGCCGCGCAGGCGGATTGTGACCTGCTTCTCTTCGCTGCCGTCGATTTGCGCAGCCGTCACACTTTGTAAAAATGCGATGGTCTTTGCGATGCGTGCATGCAGATCCTCAAGGCTGCTTTCGTTATCTTCATAACTAGGAATCTCGATTCCGGCCAGGCGTGCAGCACAGCCTTTGGCACCGTCGGTAGCGATCTGGATCTGCCGTGTCAGCGCGAACATGTCGGGGGCGATCCTGGCATTCAACAATACGCTGGGGTCGATCTTCTTGCTCTCGGCATACGGAGCGGCTTTTGCCAGGATGGCGGCGATGTTGTTCAGGCCATTGATAAAGACGGGGATGGATGCTTGGTACATGGATAATGGCATTTTGAACTCCGGGTTATAGTTGTGGGTAGGGCAAACAAGGAGTTTACTTCAATGCTTGAAAAAAACGTGAACTGACTCCATTGTTACGACTTATATCGCGTATTTACGCCCCTTAATTTGCGCTTGGCAAAACTTAAAGAATAGTCTGGAAATACTAAATGAGTTACCTCTTCCACCTGATCGAAAACTATGGCCTGCTGATCGTGTTCTTCAATGTATTCCTGGAGCAGATCGGTTTGCCGGTGCCGGCCTATCCGACCTTGGTGATTGCCGGTGCCTTGTTAGCAAACGGTAATTACTCGGCAGGCTTGCTGTTGCTCACGGCCGTGGTAGCGGCGCTGATGGCCGACCTGTTCTGGTATTCGGCGGGCAGGCGCTACGGTAAGAAGGTCATGTCCACGCTGTGCCGTATTTCGCTGTCGCCCGATTCCTGCGTCAGGCAGACCTCGTCTATCTATACGCGCTGGGGCGCATCGTCATTGCTGGTCGCTAAGTTCATTCCCGGCTTTGCATCCGTCGCCAGTGCCATGGCCGGTACGCTGGGGACCAAGCGTATGCCATTCATCCTGTTCGATTCATTAGGTGCCGCGCTTTGGGCCGGCCTGGCGATCTACCTAGGCTCCTTGTTCAGCACGACGATCGACGACCTGCTGGATGTATTGCTGACCCTGGGCCAGTGGGGCGGCTTCCTGATCCTGCTTGCCTTCGGTGCCTACGTGGCGTCCAAGTGGTGGCAACGCTACCGCTTTATGCGTTCGCTGCGTATGTCGCGCATCTCGGTGGATGAGCTCGGCACCATGCTGCAGTCCGGTAACGCGCCATTGATCGTGGATGTGCGCGTTCCCAGTTCGCAGCAAGCGGGCCGCATCCCTGGCGCGGTGATCTTTACCGGCAACGACCAGGAAATCGACCAACTGATCGACGACGCACCGCTGGATGGCGAAGTGATCGTGTATTGCGAATGCCCGAATGAGGCATCGGCTGCACGCGTGGCCAAGCTGTTGATCAAGAAGGGGTATACCAGAGTTCGCCCGCTCACGGGCGGTATGAGCGCGTGGGTGGCAGCCGGGCATTCCATCGAAGCCTGATTTTTAATCGCTGTACACCCAGTTGCTTAAACCCGGTTGCCTAAACCCGGTTGGCCTGGCTGGGTATCTAAATCAGGGTTTTGCCTTCTCAGTATCCGCCTTTGCCCGGAGCTTTTCCGCCAATGCGCGTGAAGCATCGCGCTTCTTCTGTGCGTATTGCATGGTGTTCTCGAGTGTCTTGGCGGAAGGCATCGCCGGGTTTAGCGGCAGATTGGAAAGCTCTTCGAAGCTTTCTGCATAATGGTCGGCAACGTCAGTGTCGATACGGCCCGCCAGTTCATCAAAACTGGCATCCCCCTGCTTGCCTTCATTCAGTATTTCCAGCCAGTTGCGGTTCACCGCCTGGTCTTCCTGCAAAAACTGCTTGATCTGCTTGCGCACCTGCACTTCATCGCGCCAGCGGTAGGGCGCCGAGGGGATGTGGGTGATTAGCAGGATAATGCCGCTTATGAATGCCGCAAGTGTGATCACGCGCCGCGAGCCCAGGCATAATGGGCTGGATAAGGCGCCGTTGAACACGATGCCCGCCAATATGCCGGCAATAAACCCGCCTATATGTGCCGAGTTGTCGATGCCCGGTACTACAAATCCCAGCAGGATGATCACGCCGGAAAACAAGGCGGCACCCCAGAACATCCAGCGGAATTCTTGTGCATCCAGCGAGCTACGTTCCAGCCACAGGAACGCGAGTAGTGCGCCGTACACGCCGAAGATTGCGCCGGATGCACCGCCGGAGACGGCCTGGTTGCCCTGAATCACCAGGGAAAGTAGATTGCCGGCCAGGCCGCTGCTTATGTAGATGCCAATGAACCTGGCATGCCCGTACATGCGCTCGACCAACCTGCCGCCGTCCCACAATGCCCCCATGTTCATCAGCAGGTGGATAACGCCGAAGTGCAGGAACATGGCGGTGCCTAGCCGCCACCATTGCCCATCCTGGGTGGCTGGGCCGAAATTGGCGCCCCATGCCAGCTGTACCGCGTTAGGGGAGTGCAGGAAACCCGCACCGCTCAACAGCATGGCCAGGAACACCAGCAAATTGGCCGTGATAAGGAAGTAGGTAACAGGGATAGCCGGTACCCGCTGTTTCAATTGCTCGTTTAGCGGTTGTGCTGCCATGGTGGGATCCGTCATGGAGTGCAAGGCAGGTGTTGATCAGCCAAGTGTTGATTAGCCAAAGTGTCGATTAACCAGGTTCTGTTGAGTCAGGTGTTGTTCAACCGGGTTCATGTCTACACCCTCTAACATTCTAGGCATGCCTGATGATTGCTGTACACATCAATATAAACCAGTGCGCGCTATTTAGGCAGCAATATGGCGACCAGTATCATGCTCAGGCCGGCTATCGATATCAGCCAGACGATAGTGCGCACGACCGGGATGCCGAATGCGTAAAGCGGCAGGTAGATGATACGTGCCACCAGGTAGATGAGGCTGCCCCAGTAGCTCAGCATGCCGGTCTTGTCTGCGACGACTGCAATGAGTACAGCCGCAGCATATAAGGGCAGGGTCTCGAACAGGTTGGCCTGGGCACGCTCCAGCCTGGCGGCCACCGGGTTCAATGGCGGCAGTTGCGAATCGCGGGCACTCATGTTCCATTCTTTACCGTATTGATTGGTCCGGGCCTGGCCTGCCGCCATGATGTATACGATAGCCAATACCAGTGTCCACGCCAGGCATACGAGTTCAAATTGCATGAAAATCTCCTAATGGATGAATAGTGAATGCCAGCGAGCGCATCATGAAACAGGCTGTTTGAGCTGTTCAAGTATGGCGGGGTTGTCCAGGGTGGAGATGTCCGACGTGATTTCCTCGCCCTTTGCCAGCGAGCGCAACAGGCGGCGCATGATTTTGCCGGAACGGGTTTTCGGCAGGTTGTCGCCGAAACGGATTTCGTCCGGTTTTGCAATCGGCCCGATCTCCTTGCCGACCCAGTCGCGCAAATCAGCCACGATCTTTTTGGCAGCTTCGCCCTCAGGCCGCTGGCCCTTCAGCACCACGTAGGCCACGATAGACTCGCCCTTGATCTCATGCGGCTTGCCGACGATGGCGGCTTCCGCCACCAGGGGGTTGGCCACCAGTGCCGATTCTATTTCCATGGTGCCGAGGCGATGGCCTGACACATTTAACACATCGTCTATGCGGCCCATGATCCAGTAATAGCCATCGTCATCGCGATGCGCGGAATCGCCTGCCAGGTAAAGGCCGTTCAGCTCTTCCGGGAAATAGGATTTTATGAAGCGCTCCGGATTGTTCCAGATGGTGCGGATCATGGATGGCCAGGGCCTTCTGGCGACCAGCAGGCCGCCGCCTGTACCTTCGATGTGCGTGCCGTCTTCATGCACGATATCCATCATGATGCCGGGCAGCGGTTTCGTGCAGGAACCCGGTTTGGTCGCGATGGCGCCTGGCAGTGGGGCGATCATGTGCGAACCTGTTTCGGTCTGCCACCAGGTGTCCGCAATCGGGCAGCGCTCCTTGCCGACCACCTTGTGGTACCACATCCAGGCCTCGGGGTTGATCGGTTCGCCTACCGTGCCCAGCAGGCGCAGGCTGGAAAGATCGGATTGGTTGGGCAGGTCGCCGCCCAGCTTGATCA
>JAZKEL010000211.1:0-4682 GCA_040387075.1 Pseudomonadota bacterium | reverse complement strand
CGCCTTCTGCGATGACTGAGCAACCCAGAGACGTCGGCTCTTTATTGGGCAATAATGTGTATTTGCGCTGCAATGAAGAAGCAACGCCCGACACCCAGCGTTCCAGCCATACTTCCAGCGATTTTTCGGGATCCACATTCTGCAAAGCGATCAGCTTGCCGTCCAGTTTGTCGCAATCTTCATTCACTATTTCGACGAACCGCAACCTGTCGTCCTGGATTTCATCCGCATGCGCTAATGGGTGCCATACGACGAGGGGCAACCATAGGGCTAACAGCAGTGGTCGACCTGCCAGGAGGGCCAAGCGGTACAATTGTATAGTTTGCTGCGTTTTCATTAATGCGCCTGTCCTGGTATCGCTGTGCGATGCTTGATGGAACGATTTATTTCTTGCGGGGGGTGTTCTTCTTTGCCGGGAACAATTCCTCGTCTTTTGCCGGCTCACTGCCTGAGGCATTGCCTTGCTCCGGGCTGTCGTCGAGTGGAGGACGCATAAAGTCGTCTAGGGTGAACTCAAGTACATTACTTTTATCCATGCTTTGTTTATCCGTGCTCTGGGCTACCGCAACATCCTGCTCAATCTTAAGGGCTTCCAAATCTTCTGGCAACTCCAGATCTGGTAACGGCAACGGCGCAGGAGACGGAATTTCCCCCACTTCCAGTGGCGGCAATTCGGGAAAGTCGATAGTCTCTGCGACAGGGTCAATATCCTCTTCGACCAATAGCTCTTGGACAGGATACTCTTCAAGCGTGGTTTGCGCCGTCGGTATATCGCTGACAGATTGGCTTTCAAGCGCCTTGCTGTCGGAAGTCACGCCTTCAATCTGGTAAAGGGTATTCTCGGGGTCTATTTTCAGGCCGAGAATAGCCGCTTTCCCCCATAAGACCACATCCTCGAGGGCACCGACTTCAGCAGCCTCGTACACAGTACGGGCCACACGTTCGAAGGCCTGCGTGTCTGAACGGTCAGCATAAATTTTCAACAGTCCGAGCGAGAGCTCGTGCTTGTGGGGTGTTTTTGCCAGTGCATTGCTCAGTATGCTCTCCGCCTGTTCATCACGGCCGTAAGACATATAGATCTCCGCCTCGACCAGCGGGTCAACCTCGTGGATATCCATGTCGGCGTCATGCTTAACCTGGGGCGCGCTGAATAATTGCGAGACATTGGCAATGCGGGCAGGCGCCTGGCTACTGGCAGGCTCATACGCCAGCGTCTCGCCCAGCCCACTGTCGTCAGCACCGAGGTCTTCCGCCGCATCGAAATCCTCATCGTCTTTATCACTAAATTCCTGGAGATTATGCACTTCGGCCAGGCGCCTTTTATTCATGACGTACATCACCAGGAAACACAGCAAGGGGATCGCCATGCCGAAGGCAATCCACGGCAAATTTGCCAGCATGGAATCCACCATGGATTTATCTTCTGCCGACACCTTTGCCGAGATCGGCTTATCAACCTGGGTAACGACAGCTGGAGTGACTGCAGCGGGTGGAGTTTCGGGCTGGACATTGGTTGCCGGATTTGTTTCGCCTGCATCCGCAGGCGGCACTTGGTCGGCAGGTAAGTTGTTAATGGGCGCTTGCGATGCGGCACCAGGAATTTCCTGGTTTGCAGTTTGCTGGGCGGTAACTTGCTGGGTGGCACCTTGGGAGTTCGCGCTAGCATGATTAGCATCCGCCTGGATAGCAGGTTCGCTAGCCGGCTTATCACCGGTACTGGGATCGGTATCCCCGGGTGAAATCTTTAATTGGAACTTGGGGCTGGCGTCTTTTGCTGGCTGCGTTGCAGCACTCGCCTGGGTCTTTTCAGGCTTCCTGCCCTCTGCCTGCTTAGCTGGGCTTGAGCTCCCCGTCATGCTTTCCTGCGTGGGGATACGCAAGGTTTGCGCGGCCTTCAACTGATTGATATCGCCGTCAACAAACGCATCCGGATTCGCGGCAAAAAAAGCGGCCATGACCTTTTTAAGGCTGACTCCTTCCGGCTGGTAGCGCTGTGCGACTTTGCCGAACACATCACCGCTCTGCGTGGTATAGGTTTCGGCAGTAATATCCGCCGGCACGGGTTGCTGCGTGGACGCTTCAGCATCGTAGGCAATCGCCTGATTTTTTGGCTTTTGTTTTGAGGATATACGCGATTTGCGCGGGATAAATTCGGGGATGGCTTCTTCCGGTTGTTCAATCCCTGTCGAACCCTGGCTGACCCTGGCAGCTTGTTTTGCTGTGTTTACAGGCTTGGCTTTTTCAGGCTCATCGTTAAAACGGCTGACTGGTGGATCCAGCAATATGGTGTATTGCCGCAATATATTCGTATTGGAAGATTCCGCCTTGACCAGCAACTCCAGGAATGGCTCATTGACCGGGCGATCGCTCGACAGGTGCAACACACGCGTATTATCCGCATGACGAATGATCTGTATGCGGATGCCTTGCGGAACATAGGCATCCTGCAGGCCGGAGGCAGTGTATTCCTCAGCACTGCCTACGCTGGCTTTGAGAGGCAATGCCTCATCACCGGAGTTTTCCAGCACCTCGATCTCTGCGTCGAATGGCTCACCCAGGCCGGATTTCACCTTTATTTTGCCCAGGCCTGCGGCTGATACCGAAAACGGGATCAGGACAAGCAATAGCAGGTAAAAAGCGATTCTTTTCGGCATCAAAATTCTTGTGTCTCTATATGTTTAAGTCTATGTGGCAGTTGCATGCAAGGTCTTCTCAAATGCGCGTAACCGACCGTAATGGCCTGAGTTGCATTCTATATGACGCGGCAGATGGCCATATGTGGGAAGAACACTGCCATAGCATCTCACTTCACACATTATGTAACAACTCGTTAATTGTTGTTACAACCTTATGTTGCAATTTGAACCCTTGCATTCAGGGTTAGCGTTTAGCAATATGGCATTTAACATGCCAACCCTTTCACTCGATTGATATCTGTAATTCCTGTCAGATGATAAACCACAATAATAGACCAGCTATTCATTCAATATAAAATACCAATAAAAACATGCAGATACGATTATGGTTCTAACGTAACTGAATGCATTCTATTGCTGTTTGTCAAAAGACAGCATTACTACTAGAAGGTAAGCTATCTGCACGCTTGCCTGAAATGGTAATAATCCGACACAAATGTTATGAAACTGCCAGTAACGCTCTATCGTTGTAGACTGGGTGTCTTTGTTACAATTCATGCATTCCACTCACTCCAGGTTTCAGCAGACCAATGAAAAAACACCATAAATCCCGTTCCAAGAAGACAGGCATGCCTGCCGGTGCGCTGGTGCATATTGGTGAGGTGAAAGTCAAAAACCCCGTCATCAGCATTATCAATTACGACGCCCAGAATGTAGACGAAGAAATCATCTCCGTGTGCGACACCACGAAGCTGCAGGTTTCCGATGGTAAAAAACTATGGGTGAATGTGCATGGCCTGCACGATACGTCGCTGATCAAGGAAGTAGGCGAAGCGTTCCACCTGCACTCATTGGTGCTGGAGGATATCCTCAATACCGACCAGCGCCCTAAGGTGGAGAGCTATGGCGATTACCTGTACATCGTCACCCGGCATTTCTATTACGACAGCGAGCAGCTTGCCACCAACTATGAGCAGATCAGCATCGTGCTGGGCAAGAATTACCTGCTTACGTTCCAGGAAAGGGCGACAGGCTCTTTCGAACCGGTGCGCGAGCGCCTGCGCAGCAACCGCGGACATATTCGTGAATTGGGCACCGACCATTTGGCGTATTCATTACTGGATATCGTGGTCGACCGCTACTTTACCGTGCTTGAGGAAATGAGCGACGATTGCGAGGCGCTGGAAGAATCGCTACTGACCAAAGCCAATAACAAGATGCTCAAGAAAATCCATTTACTGAAACGCGCAGCAATGGATTTACGACGCGCTGTATGGCCCCTGCGCGAATCGCTGAATGTGCTGATCCGCGACGACAAGGATTTCTTCCAGCCGGATACCATCCTCTACCTGCGCGATGTCTATGACCATACCATCCACTTCATCGATTCGCTGGAAGGCATCCGCGACCTGCTGGGCGGGATGATGGATATTTACCTGTCGAGCGTCAGCAACCGGGTCAATATGGAAGTGCGGTCGCTGACCGTTGTCACCATGCTGTTCATGCCCGCTACGCTCATCACCGGCATCTTCGGTATGAACTTTGATGTCATGCCCTGGCTGAAAGAACACAATGGCTTCTGGTGGGCAATCCTGCTCATGGTGTGCGTGGCCAGCACCATGGGGTTCCTGATGTGGCGAAGCCAATGGCTGAGCCGTAAGTAACAATTGCTGACTCTGTAAATACCGATGCCCTGGGAGGCAACATCCATGCGCCTCCCAGGGCATATCGATACAGCCTGAGCTTAGTTTTAGGCCCGTATCTTATCCGCAAATTTCGCCCGTATCTTGGCGATCTTGGGCGTCGCCACCGCCATGCAGTAAGGCTGCCCGGGATTATTATCATAGTAGTACTGGTGATAGTCTTCGGCCGGGTAAAAAGTGGCTGCATTGTTGACCTGTGTAACAATCGGCGACGGCCATAAACCTTCTTCATTCAAGCGTGTGATGACGCGCTGCGCAGTGTCGCGCTGTTCCGCATCCTGGCAAAAGATCGCCGACCGATACTGGGTACCGATGTCGTTGCCCTGGCGGTTGGGTGTAGTGG
>JAZKEL010000210.1:0-4766 GCA_040387075.1 Pseudomonadota bacterium | reverse complement strand
CAGATCGACCTCGACCTCAGCAATAACCCCATCGCCGGTGAGCATGTGCACTTCGGCGGGCCGGTACAGCCGGATCGGGGGTTCATCCTGCACCAGCCGCCAGGCGACTGGGATTCCACCATCTCCATCACCGGTGAAACCGCCCTGACCACCTCCAGGGATATACTCGAAGCCGTCGCCAACGGCACAGGGCCGCAGAAAATGCTGCTTACCCTGGGCTATGCAGGCTGGTCGCCCGGACAACTGGAGCAGGAGATGGGGCAGAATGCCTGGCTGTCGGTGCAGGCGCAGGATTCCGTCATTTTCGACACTCCCAGCAGCGGCAGGCTGAGTGCCGCCATGAACCTGCTGGGGCTGGATTTCGCCAAACTATCGGATGAGGTGGGGCATGCTTGAATGCCCGATAACAACGCTCCTTATCGCATCTCCCAGCCACATACTAAAAATTAAAAGAACCGCATGTTGAGCACAGATCCGTCAATGACTGCCACCAGGCTCCAGGCCATCAACAACGACAAAACCAAGCAACTGGTCACACAGGGCACGGCGCTGTGCTTCGATTTCGGCGAAATGCGCATCGGCGTCGCCATGGGCGAACACATGCTGGCCATCGCCCATCCCCTGACGACGATAGAAGCGGAATCCAACGACGATAAATTCGCTGCGATCAGCGCACTGGTGAAGGAATGGCAGCCCAGCGTGCTGGTGGTAGGCCTGCCGCTCAGCATGGACGGCGAAGAGCATGCCATGACGCTGCTCAGCAAAAAATTCGCCCGACGCCTGGACGGCCGCTTTGGCATCCCGGTCGTGATGATAGACGAGCGGCTTACCTCCGCCGAAGCCAGCCAGACGCTGAAAGAAATGGGCATAGGTGGGCGCGGGCAGAAACCCATGCTGGACCAGGTAGCAGCGCAACTCATCCTCCAGTCGTATTTCGATAGCGTAAGCCAGCAGGCCATACAGGACGGCAATAATCACTCTCAGGAAACATCGCGCCATGAATCTTCCTGAAGCTGAAGTTTTGTTGCAAACACTTGCGGAGCGGCTAAAGACAATCGCACGGCCTGATACCGCGTTAGTGGGGCTTTACAGCGGCGGCGCTTGGCTAGTGGAGCGCCTGATTCCTATGTTAGGTAATGAGCTGGAACACGGCGTGCTCGACAGCTCGTTCTATCGCGACGACTTCAACAAACGCGGCCTGCATGCCGAACCCAAACCCAGCCATATCCCGTTTGAAGTACAGGACAGGCACATCATCCTCATCGACGACGTGTTCTATACCGGGCGCACTATCCGCGCCGCCATGAATGAGTTGTTCGATTACGGCCGGCCGGCCAGTATCACGCTGGCCGTGCTGGTCAACCGCGGCGGGCGCGAGTTGCCGATCGCCCCGCAGATTTCGGCCTACGACTGCGAGTTGACCGCAGCACAGAACCTGCAGCTGCTGCGCAAAGACGACGGCAGCTTTTATCTCAAGCTTGAGGACACCAAGTAGTGCTCAACCCGCAACTCACCAAAGACGGCAAGCTTAAACATTTACTCAGCATCGAGGGCCTGCCGCGCCGCATACTCGACCAGATACTGGACACCGCCGAATCGTTTGTCGGAGTAGCCGAGCGCGAAGTCAAGAAAGTGCCCCTGCTGCGCGGCAAGACAGTGTGCAATATCTTCTTCGAGAACAGCACCCGCACGCGTACCACGTTCGAGATCGCCGCCAAGCGGCTGTCTGCCGACGTCATCAACCTCAACGTCAATACGTCTTCCCAGTCCAAGGGCGAGACCATCATCGACACCGTCAACAACCTGACCGCCATGCACGCGGACATGTTCGTGATCCGCCATTCGCAGTCAGGCGCGGCGCACCTCATCGCCAAACACGTGGCACCGCACATCCATGTCATCAACGCCGGCGACGGACGCCACGCGCACCCGACGCAAGGCCTGCTGGACGTGTTCACCGTGCGTCGCTACAAGCCGGACATGCATAACCTGCGCGTGGCATTGGTGGGAGATGTGCTCCACTCACGTGTGGCCCGCTCGGAGATCCATGCCCTGACTACATTGGGCGTACCCGAAGTGCGGGTGATAGCCCCCAAAACCCTGCTGCCTGAGCATGTGGAAAAACTGGGGGTCCGCGTGTTCCACGACATGCGTGAAGGCCTGAAGGATGTGGATGTGGTCATGATGCTGCGCCTGCAGAACGAACGCATGAGCGGCGCCATGCTGCCCAGCACCCAGGAATATTTCAAGCGTTACGGCCTCACCCAGGAAAAACTGGCGCTGGCCAAGCCGGATGCCATCGTACTGCACCCGGGCCCGATGAACCGGGGCGTGGAGATAGACTCGGCGGTGGCGGACGGCAGCCAGTCGGTGATACTGCCGCAGGTCACCTACGGCATCGCGGTGCGCATGGCGGTGATGGCGATACTGGCCGGGAATTCCGAATGAAAACTATAGATGAAGCACTATAGATGAAGAAACATATTAAAAATGGCAGGCTGATCGACCCTAAAAACGGTATCGATGCCATCCAGGATATCTATATCGCCGCCGGCAAGATCGTCGGCATCGGCCAGGCCCCGGACGGTTTCGTTGCCAACCATACAGTCGATGCTGCCGGCATGATCGTCTGCCCCGGCCTGGTGGACCTGTCCGCCCGCCTGCGCGAACCCGGATTCGAGCACAAAGCCACGCTGGAAAGCGAGATGCAGGCGGCGGTGGCCGGCGGCATCACCAGCCTGGCATGCCCACCCGATACAGACCCGGTGCTGGACGAACCCGGCCTGGTGGAAATGCTGAAGCACCGCGCCAAGCAACTGAACCTGGCCAACGTATACCCCCTGGGTGCATTGACCACACAACTGGCCGGCAAGGAACTCACCGAGATGTGCCAGCTCACCGAGGCCGGCTGCGTCGGTTTTGCCCAGGCGGACCTTGCCATCCACGATACGCAGGTGTTGTGGCGCGCCATGCAGTATGCCGCCACGTTCGGGTTTACCGTGTGGCTGCGCCCGGAAGAGCCCTACCTTGCCAGGAACGGCGTCGCACATGACGGCGAAGTGGCCGCCAGGCTGGGTCTCAAAGGCATCCCCAGCGCCGCGGAGACGCTCGCCATCGCCAGCATCCTGCACATCGCGCGTGAAACCGGTGCCAGGGTCCACCTGTGCAGGCTGTCGACAGCAGAAGGCGTGGAAATGGTCAGGCTAGCCAAGAAGCAGGGCTTGCAGGTGAGCTGCGACGTCAGCGCCAACCACCTGCACCTCACCGAACACGACATCGGCTTCTTCGATGCCAACTGCCACCTCAAGCCGCCGCTACGCAGCCAGCGCGACCAGGCGGCGCTGATCGCTGCAGTGAAAGACGGCAGCATCGATGCCATCTGCTCCGACCACACACCGGTGGACGACGACGCCAAACTGCTGCCGTTCGCCGAGGCGGAGGCAGGTGCGACCGGCCTGGAATTGCTGTTGCCGCTGACATTGAAGTGGGCCGGCGATAACCGGGTCAGCCTGGTCGATGCCATCGCGCGCATCACCAGCGAACCGGCACGCATACTGGGCATCCATGCCGGCGACCTGGCACTGGATGCGTCTGCCGATGTGTGCATCTTCGATCCGGAACAGTATTGGAAGGTTGAAGCCGGCGCCCTGATCAGCCAGGGCAAGAACACGCCGCTGGCAGGCTATGAGCTGGCAGGCAAGGTGCGGTACACGCTGGTAAAAGGCCAGATCGTTTACCAGGCCTGAGCATGACCCGCTCGCGCCCGCCGTTACAGCCCAACATTTCCCGCCGCCGCCTGCTCACCGCAGCAGGCTGCCTGCCGCTATTGGCGTGGCTACCCAGCCATGCGCAGG
Organism: Pseudomonadota bacterium; assembly: GCA_040387075.1. GTDB lineage: Bacteria > Pseudomonadota > Gammaproteobacteria > Burkholderiales > Methylophilaceae > DATHXC01. The sequence continues at coordinate 912 of JAZKEL010000210.1, read as the reverse complement.
CGACCTCTACCATTCATGAACTGGAAGGCTCGGTCTTCATTAACAATGTGCTGGCCAGCAAGGACAGTAAAATCCGCGCAGGCGATAAGATCGTGGTGGCGCACGACGGCAAACTGGCCGTCAGCATAGACGGCGATGCCTATTTATTACGCGCAGGCACAGCACTTGAGATCGCCGCCAGGAAAGGCCTGGTATCCGGCCTGAGGCTGCTGACCGGCGAACTGCTGGCGGTCTTCGGCCACCGTGACACCACCCTGCAGGTACATACGCACATCGCCACCATCGGCATACGCGGAACGGCCATCTACCTCAACGCAGATCCGGCCAGGTTATATGCCTGCACCTGCTACGGCAGCACAGACCTGCGTTTCGGACGCCATACCGAGAATGTGAATGCCACCCATCACAGCGCCTACCTGATCGATGCATCCGGTGCCGCTACAAGTGCGATGAAAGCCATGGAGGTAGTGGGTCATACCGACGACGAATTGCGCACGCTTGAGGGCTATGTCGGGCGTACGCCCAGGTTCGACCAGCCGTAGCCCTCCCCATGCTTTTGTGCCGGCAATGTCATGTTGCCGGACGTATCAAACCAGGAATGTGAACCTGCCGGTTTCCACGTTGATTTGCAGCAGGGTAGAAGCGCCTATCTCCGTCAATTCATCATCGATATGAAACGCATCTTCAGGGGTCTGTAGGCTTATGCTGGCGCCTCTTATTGCCGTGAACGGGAAGGGCTCATGCTTACGGTCCAGCTTGTTCTGCACATAAGCGGCCAGGCGCTCGCGGTCGGCCTCGCCGATCAACACCACATCGAACAGCCCATCGCCAGGGTCGGCCTCTGGCGCCAGCTCCAGGTTCGGTCCCAAGGCACGAATGTTCATGACTTCCACACTGAGGAACATGCCCTTG
>JAZKEL010000209.1:0-5785 GCA_040387075.1 Pseudomonadota bacterium | reverse complement strand
GCCACTGCACGTTCAGCCAGGATGGGCACGCCGAGCGCACCGAGGGGGCCAGGCAGGCCAGCCGGCAATTCACGGAAAAATACATAGCTGGGGTTGCTGTTCAGCAATTCGCGCAACTTGGTGGGGTTGTTCATGGCCCAGTTCTTGATGCCTTGCATCGACGCCTTATCCACCGTCAATTCGCCGCGCTCGATCAGGATGCGGCCGATGGACTGGTAAGGCTGGCCATTCTGGTCGTCATAGCCGACATGGATCTGCTCGCCATTTTCCAGCTTCACCAGGCCTGAACCCTGTATCTGCAGGAAAAACACGTCGATGATATCGTCTATCCACACCATCTCGTGGCCTTGCAGGGGAGAAGGCTCGACTTCGATCTCGCCGCGCGGGTAATACGGCACTAGCTTGGTACCGACCACTTTGCCGCGCACACGCTTATTGGCCAGCTCGGGGAACAGGCTGGTCAGTTCGACCGTGATCAGGTCAGTAGGACGGGTGTAGAGCGGAAAACGGAAGACCTCGGTTTTGACACGGCTACCGCGTAACAGAGGTTCGTAATAACCGGTGATGGTGCCGGTGTCGGTGCCATCGACATTCGCGGTGGAATACACGGAAAAATACTGCCTGAAATAGGCCAGGATGGACCACTGTACGGGTTTATCCAGATTGATGGCCGCATTACACGCGGCTTGCCAGGCCGGTTTTACCTTCAGAGCCGAACAGCTTTGCAGCCATGCCGGCCAGGCTTGCACCAGGTTGTCCTTCGACAGGCTGTCGATGTCGTCCCAGGTGGCGGCCTTCAATGTGCTGTAGGGGACTTTTACAGGCTCCGGCTTGGTTTCCACGTTCTTGGGCACATCAGGAACCGGGGTGGATGCAGGTTCAGTGACTGCGCAATTGCAGTCCTTGGTGGCGACAGGTTTGACGGCCTGTGGGCTACACGCAGTGACAACAAGGATAAGTGCGGCAAGGGCGATGCGATATAGGGTCATTAGCGGCTAACAGAGTTGGGTTAATGCAGCACACGCGGCATGGCAAGGCTGAACGGGGGGATTTCGACATCGAACTGGGTGCCGTCCTCGGCGGTGAGGTGATAGCTGCCGCGCATGGTGCCCATGGGGGTGGCCAGCATGGTGCCGCTGGTATAGGAGAACTGTTCGCCGGGTTTCAGCAGGGGTTGTTCGCCCACCACACCGAGGCCTTTCACTTCTTGCACCTTATCGACCGCATCGGTGATGATCCAGTGGCGGCTGATCAGCTGCGCCGTGACATTGCCGGTGTTCTCGATCTTGATGGTGTAGGTGAATACATAGCGATTCTGCTCGACATCGGACTGGTCGGCCACGAAGGCCGTTTCAACAGTGATCGCGCATTGGTATTGTTTATCGCTTGCCATAGTGACCGTCCCGGTTCGTTACAACTGGAATGAATAGAGCAAAGACGCGCATCAGGAAATCATGCCGGTGGTAGGGGAACTAGGCGCAGCGGAATACAGCTTTTTAGGCATGCGCCCGGCCAGATAGGCTTCGCGGCCCGCTTCCACCGCTTTACGCATGGCGCTCGCCATCAGCACCGGGTTGCCGGCACCGGCAATGGCGGTATTCATGAGGATTCCCTGGCAGCCAAGCTCCATGGCGATGGCCGCATCGGAAGCGGTGCCTACGCCGGCATCCACCAGCACCGGCACCTTGGCATTCTCGATGATGATCTGCAGGTTCCAAGGATTGAGGATACCCATCCCGGAGCCGATAAGCGACGCCAGGGGCATCACCGCACAGCAGCCGATCTCTTCCAGCTGCTTGGCGATGATGGGGTCATCCGAGGTGTAGACCATCACGTCAAACCCGTCTTTCACCAGCACTTCCGCCGCCTTGATGGTTTCCACCACATTCGGGTATAGCGTCCTGGGGTCTCCCAGCACTTCCAGCTTGACCAATTTGTGGCCGTCCAGCAGTTCCCTCCCGAGCCGCAATGTGCGGATGGCATCGTCCGCAGAATAGCAGCCTGCCGTATTCGGCAGGTAGGTGAACTCTTCCGGCGGCAGGAAATCCAGCAGCGAAGGCTCGCCTTCGTTCTGGCCGATATTGGTACGGCGTATCGCCACCGTGATGATCTCGGCCCCGCTGGCGTCGATGGCGGCGCGCGTCTCGGCGAAATCCTTGTACTTGCCGGTGCCAACCAGCAAACGGGACTGGTAACTATTGCCGGCGATGGTCAAAGTGTCTGCTGAAGTCATGAGTGTTGTATAGATACTTATAAATGTAAGGAAACTTAACCGCCGCCGACGGCGCCGACGATCTCAAGCGTATCGCCCGATGCCAGCGGCGTGTGCAGGAACTGGCTGCGCGGCACGATTTCGCCGTTGCGCTCTATCGCCACACGCTTGCCTGCCAGGCCCAGCGTTTCCACCAGCTGATTGACGCTGAGGCCCTGAACTTCGAACTGGCGGGGATTGCCGTTGATGGTTAATTGAATCATGTTTAGAGTGCCAAATTGAAGATCGACCAAAGAAAATCCAACAGGAGCCTGAAGCTGCCAGGAAGGCTTGCAGCTGCAGCTAACCTGGGCAATACAAGGCAAACCGCAAGCATGTGTATTTTACGTAGCTTAGGCAGCAGTTGGCAAACAATGGTTTGCCAGCTTCGCATGTGCCCAAGTAAAATACCGGTAATGCGGGTATAGTTCAGTGGCAGAACGCTAGCTTCCCAAGCTCGATATGCGGGTTCGATTCCCGTTACCCGCTCCAGTTCAATTACGCCTTCTATCAAGCCTGCCTGGGTACCCGAGCAGGGCGAGCCAAGCAGTCATAGTTTCCCGGCGAATGCCTTTGATAGCGAAGCAGAACAAAAGAGAACCCCCGATACATGAATATATTCAAAGCACGACTGCTGGTTTCTATTTTATTTATTACTATTTTTGGCTGCATGCTGGGCTCTTCATTAAGTCATGCCGCACAGCCTTTGCAAAGAAAAGTAGAAGACTTCGAGCTCGGCATCACGGCGGATAAGGCCATTGAGCTGATGACCAGCACATACCCCGGCTGTGAGATCAAGAAAAGGAACCATAAGGAAGATAACGGGGAGATGACCGAGATCGTGACTGAGTTGACGGTCGACGCCGGCGAGGTGGACAAAACCACCAAGCAGTTGCTGTGCAGCGAGCCTAACCGGGTGCTGGACCGGGTCAGCGTGAAGATAGTCAACCCGGATTCCAACGCCAGCCAGCCTGTGTATGAAATCGCGTTGCGCAAAACCTACACGGATCCGGAAAACTATCCGGACAAAGCGGATTTCACGGTGGATGCGGTCAGCAAGGCCCTGTTCGCCAAGTACGGTAAACCGTCCGGCCAGATGCGCGCCAAAACCACCTCTATCCATGACCCTGCACCAGCACCCGTAAAAAAGGGTAAAAAAGGCAAAGCGGCACCGACGCCACCGGCCCCGGACGTGGAAGAATCCTATAACGTAGTCTACGTATGGGGCGGGCCGGGACTTAAGCCGCAGCTGTTTTCATTCTGTATGGAAAAATGCGGCAACTTCTACATGACGGCGGACTTGCTGATCACCAAGAAACCTAACCAGGTGCCGAAAAATACCTTTTACGTGCAGGCGCTGGCGATCCGCATGATCGATACCCAGCTCGATGCCAAGCAGTACGACTGGGTGTACGAGCGCATCAAGCGCATCCGTACCAAGGGCAAACTATATTAGACAGACAGGCATGGCGGTAGGCCGAACTTAAAACTCGATCATCTCGAAATCGTCCTTGCGTGCCCCGCATTCCGGGCAGGTCCAGTTGACCGGTACATCTTCCCACCTGGTACCAGGCGCAATACCGTCTTCCGGGCAGCCTTTGGCCTCGTCGTAGATCCAGCCGCAAATATTGCACATCCAGGTTTTCATCAATATCCTTCAATCAGGCTGATGGGTGCAGGCTAAATTTCCGCCTACAGCAGGCCCATCCAAAATTAAGTTAAAATGGCAGACCTTGCATTTTGCCGTGCGCATCCGCGATGTCGCAATGATGCCGCATCGCATGAGTTAACGCATTACCTTTTTTAGCGCATATTACAGAATAAAATTATGAACCTGATGCCTCCCGCGGTAATGACCTTTGCAGCCACTGACCCTAGCAGTGGCGCCGGCCTGCAGGCCGATATCCTCACGCTTGCCAGCATCGGCTGCCACCCATTGTCTGTGGTTACGGCCATCACTGTGCAGGACACGGTAGGCGTGGATAGCGTCATGGTGTTCGACGCCGACTGGGTGAACGAACAGGCACGCACCATCCTGGAAGACATGCAGGTGTCCGCCTTCAAGATCGGCATGCTGGGCAGCGTGGAAAACATCGCCGTCATCGCTGAGATCATGGCGGATTACCCTGACACTCCCTTATTGATCGACCCCATCCTATCCTCCGGCCGCGGCGATGAGCTGGCGAATGAGGAGATGCAGGCGGCCATGATAGACCTGCTGTTCCCGCAGGCGACCCTGATTACCCCCAACAGCCTGGAGGCCCGCCGCCTGGCATTCATGGATGCGGACGACACCGATGAACTGGAAAACGCATCGCTGGACGAGACCGCCACGCGCCTGCTGGAACTCGGCCCCGAGTTTGTATTGATCACCGGCACGCACGAGCGCTCCATCGAAGTGGTGAATACCCTGTACGGCGATACCGGCCTCATCAAGGCATACAACTGGGAACGCCTGGCAGGCAGCTATCACGGTTCCGGTTGCACCCTGACATCCGCCATCGCCGCCTGCATCGCCCATGGACTGACCATGGAAGAAGCCATCCTGGAAGCCCAGGAATATACCTGGCAAACACTGAAGGGCGCCTTCCGTCCCGGCATGGGCCAATACATCCCTGACCGTATGTTCTGGGCTCGCGATGAAGACGATGCACCGGACGTCAGCAAGAAGCAGTGACAGGTTCTTAAAGCATGAAGCAGCACAATCCAGCCATACGCGGCCTGTATGCAATCACGCCGGACCTGGCCGACACGGGCAGGCTTTGCCGCATGGTCCAGGCCAGTATTATCGGCGGTGCCGGCATCGTGCAATACCGTAACAAGACTGCAGATCCGGTATTGCGCATTGCGCAGGCCAAGGCGCTGCTGGAAATATGCCTCGAACAGGGTGCCAAACTCATCATCAACGACCATATCAAGCTATGCCTGGCCCTAGATGCAGACGGCGTGCATGTCGGCAGCGACGATTTGAGAGAGGATGGGGCAAAGACGCTCGCGGCAGTACGTGAGCGCATGGGTGACAAGATAGTGGGCGTTTCCTGCTACAACCGGGTCAGCCTGGCGCAGCAGGCAGCGCTGCAGGGCGCAGACTACGTGGCATTCGGCGCCTGCTTCCCTTCAGGCACCAAGCCGGATGCCGTAAAAGCGGAGCTGTCCCTATTCAAGGAAGCTGCAGACCTGATCGATATCCCGCTGGTCGGCATAGGGGGCATTACGCTGGACAACGCAGCCTCGGTCATCGAAGCCGGCACGGATGCCGTCGCCGTCATCAATGCATTATGGACTAGTGACGATATCGAGCAGACTGCGCGTCAGTTTTCTGCGTTATTTACTGATTAACATTACCGACTAACCTTTTATTAGAAGCTAAATCCATGTCCCAGATTTCCAGAAACCAGCAGTTGTTCGAAAAATCGCAGAAACTGATACCGGGAGGTGTCAACTCGCCGGTGCGTGCATTTCGTTCGGTGGGCGGCACGCCGGTATTCTTCAAGCGCGGCCTGGGGGCATGGCTATGGGATGAAGACGACAAGG
>JAZKEL010000208.1:0-5417 GCA_040387075.1 Pseudomonadota bacterium | reverse complement strand
AATGTAGTACGTGCTATCGGTAGCTCGCCGGACGACCCATTCAACCTGAATTACTTGGTCTTGTTATCCGCCATCAACAGTGCGGAAAGCGAAATCTACCTGACGAACGCTTATTTCATCCCCGACCAGCAAATGGTGACTGCGTTGAAGGAAGCCGTGCAGCGCGGTGTGGATGTCAAACTGATATTGCCGGGCAAGACCGATTCCAACCTGGTATTCAATGCCTCGCGCTCCTTCTATGACGACCTGCTGAGCAACGGCATCAAGCTTTACGAGCGCAAGGACTCGATGCTGCATGCCAAGACGGCCCTGATCGACGGCGTATGGTCGACCATAGGCTCGACCAACCTAGACTGGCGCAGCTTCCTGCATAACCAGGAGATCGACGCGATCGTACTTGGGCAGGATTTTGGCGGGCAGATGGAGGCCATGTTCAAGGCGGATATCGAGTCATCGCACCAGATCACGCTGGAGGAATGGCGCAAGCGCCCTATGCTTTCCCGCGTAAAAGAGAAACTGTCTAAACTTTGGGCGTATTGGCTATGACGATATCGAACGTGATGGGCAAGCGTTGTTTGCCCGCAATCCTGGGCATCTTGCTTGCCGGATCATTGGCAACGGCAATTGCCGCTGAGAAAACAAATGCCAGTGAAAAAACAAGCGCGGCCGCGTTGCGTACCAAGTACAGCGAGCTGAGCGAGCAATTGGCCAATAACCAGTTCAAGCGCCCGCTGTATATGGAATCCACCGAATCGTCGTCCACCCTGGAAGGCGATATCTACGCCAAACTGGATTACCCGTTCGCCACCGTCAATGCAGCGCTGAACGACCCGGCCAAAGCGCCTGCCAACTGGTGCAATGTACTGATCCTGCATCTCAACACCAAGTATTGCTATGCCACTGCGCAGCAAACAGGAGACCAGCAGGCAGGCAAACCTGCTGTGCTCAAAGTCAACATCGGCAAAAAAGTGGAACAGTCGTTGAACGATGCCTATCGCGTGGAATTCGATTACCGCGCAGTGGCGACGACGCCGGACTATTTCCAGGTGGAGCTGTATTCGGAGAAAGGGCCGCTAAGCACCAGCGACTACAGCATCCTAGTTGAGGCAGTCGCCATCGATGCCGGCCATACCTTCCTGCACCTGACCTATTCCTACTCCTACGGCATGGCTGGGCGCCTGGCGATGAAGACCTATCTCGCCACCATCGCCCGCGATAAGGTGGGGTTTACGGTGACCGGCAACGCTACACCGCCCAAATACATTGGCGGCGTGCGCGGCGTGGTGGAGCGCAACACCATGCGGTATTACTTGGCGATCGATGCGTATTTGAGCGCGGTGGGTGTACATCCATCCAACCAGTTGGAGAAACGGCTGCAGAACTGGTTCTCCGGAACCGAGCAATATGCGCTGCAACTGCATGAAGTCGAACGTAATGAATACATCGACATGAAATACAAGGAATACCAGCGCCAGCAGACCGCGCAATAACCGGCATGCCATTCCACCCTCAGCGCTGGCGACTGGCCGGCAGGTTGTTTGTGTTCGCATGGTTCCTACTGGGCGGCATTGCGCACTTCACCATTCCGCAATCGTTCCTGCGCATCATGCCGCCGGCCGTGCCCTACCCGCTTGAAGTCGTGTACATCAGCGGTGCATTCGAGCTATTGGGCGCCGCTGCGTTGTGGATTCCATCATTGCGAACATTGGCCGGCTACGGCCTCATCCTGCTGACCATCTGCGTCACGCCTGCCAATATCTATATGTGGCAGCATGCAGCCGATTTCCCGAATATCCCCGAGTGGGCTCTGCTGGCAAGGTTGCCTGTGCAGGTATTGCTGCTATGGATCCTCTGGTATTCAACCCAGCCGCCGGACTCTCTAGCAAAGGCCTGATTAAGCAGTATCCTGCATAGCGGCAATGCGCACTGTTACTTCAACGCATGGCTGACAGGGGTCACCTTAAAGCCGGCATCGCGCATGCGGCTGACCAGCCCGCCTTTACCTGCCAGGTGCGAAGCCCCCACTGCAGCAAATACCGGGCGCTCACTGGCCGCGCTGGCCAGGCGGCCTGCCATATTGATGTTGCGTTCATCCAGCAGCATCACCCGCATCTTTTCCCATAGCGCTTTGGGCAGTATGCCGCCGGTGATCCTGTTATCCAGCTCGGATATTTTTGCGGTATCGCCCTGGATATAGGCCTTCAGCAATGCTTCGAAATCGCGCTCTTTCTGCTTTTGCGTGCGCTTCAGCACAGCACGCAGCATCAACAACTGCTCTTCCATGGTCAGGCTATCCAGCGAAGCAAAATGCTCGGTTGTGGTTTCCAGACCCTGTACCTCTTTCGCGCTGTCCTGCGCCTTAGTCATCAGCTGCACGTCCTGTGCGTATGGCGTCTGCGGCTTAGGCAGGTCGAATATGACGGCCAGCAGCCACGGCTTCATGCGCATGGCCGCCTCGATATGCATGGAGTGGAAATCCGCCAGCGCCCTGACCTTGTCGAATTCTTTTTCCGTCATCATTTCGGAGAGCACGAACCCCTCCGGCATCATGAAAATGGATGGATCGTTGGGCGGCAATGTTTCCATAAAGAATACCTCGGATTCAGCCAGTGCCTGTTCCAGCACCGGCGAGAAATCATTGATGCGCTTGTCGTCCGAGTGCATGGTACCGAACAGGTAGCTGACTTTGCCGCTGGGCGCTTCCAGCTTCCATAACAAGCCCTGGTCTGCAGCCTGCGCCAGCCCGCCGAATAACAGGCACAGGGGGAAAACCACATGGAGCGCTAACCTTGACCGGCTCGCCATCATTGATTTCATTAAAGAATTCACACCGTCTCCTTGCTACGTTATAGTTTTTAAACCGGCTTGCATTCGCCATTCATTATGAGTGCAGTCATGCCAACACACTACCACCTTAAATAACCGAAGCAAGGAGCGTTTCATGGCCAAAGTCAGCTTTACCAGTGCGTTACGTGAAGAGTATCAGCGCCTTTTCGATGGTTGCCAGGTCAGGCCAGCAAAAGCTGCGGAAGTGGAAACGCTGGTGGACAGGCTAATCAGCAACCGCTCACGCTATGAATCTGTGTCCAACCCCCTCGATATTCCCTGGTTCTTCGTTGCGGTCATCCACAACATGGAGTGTTCGCAGAATTTCAGCAAGCACCTGCACAATGGGGATCCGCTGACTGCCCGCACAAGGCAGGTACCTGCCAATCGGCCCAGAACCGGCAACCCGCCATTCACCTGGGAAGCCAGCGCCACCGATGCATTGCTGCTGCGCGGCATGGACAAATGGCAGGACTGGTCGGTGCCTGGCCTGCTGTACAGTCTGGAGGGTTACAACGGCTGGGGATACCGGCTGTACCACCCGGCGACAAAGAGTCCCTATCTGTGGAGCGGCTCTAACCAGTATACCTCGGGCAAGTACGTGGCCGACGGCACCTGGTCGAATACCGCCGTTTCGGCGCAACTGGGCTGCGCAACATTACTGAGAAGGCTGGCGGAAAAAGGGGCAATGGAGACGCGGGCAGCGACGGTGCCGGCAAATACAACGACACAAGCAACTTCCCCGATATTCAGCTATGCGCCTAATACCTACAATGCTGCCGGTGTGGAGTTGCAGAAATTCCTCAACACGCTGCCAAGCACTTACCTCAAGGAAGACGGCAAGCTGGGCCAGAAAAGCTCGGATGCCTGCAAGCTGGCGTGGGGCGCATACCTCCCGGGTGATCCAAGGATTAGCTGATTGATAAAAACATAAGGAATGGTATGCCCTGGGAGGCTCATGGAATAAGGCTCCCAGGGCATCGATGTAACGCCTGGAACTACTGGCGTTATCTAGCTGAAACTTCTTTTCACCTTAGCAACCGTCTTGCCGCTACGACCTGAACGGCTATTGCCCGCAGCATTGTTGCCCTGGGCAGCACGCGCAAAACGGGGTTTGGCTGGCACCACCGCTGGCCGCACTTCCGCCGGCTTGGGCAATGGCTGCCACGCCGGGATCAGGTGCTTCTTGCTGCTGCCGATCAAGTCCTCGCGCCCCATTTTCTTGAGGGCTTCGCGCAGCATGGGCCAGTTGTTGGGGTCGTGGTAGCGGATGAACGCTTTATGCAAACGCCGCACGCCGCCCGCCTTGGGGATAGGCACTTCGTCGCTGTCGGCGGTCACCTTGCGTAACGGGTTTTTGCCGGAATGGTACATGGCAGTAGCCATCGCCATCGGTGTGGGGGTGAAGGTCTGTACCTGGTCCAGGCGGAAGTCGTTCTTCTTGAGCCAAAGGGCAAGATTCAGCATGTCCTCATCCGTGGTGCCTGGATGCGCCGCAATGAAGTACGGGATCAGGTACTGCTCCTTGCCGGCTTCCTTGGAGAAGCGTTCGAACATTTCCTTGAATTTGTCGTAAGCGCCCATGCCCGGCTTCATCATCTTGGACAGCACATTCTCTTCACTGTGTTCCGGCGCGATCTTCAGGTAGCCGCCTACGTGGTGCTGTACCAATTCCTTCACGTATTCCGGCGAGGTCACGGCCAGGTCGTAACGCAGGCCTGAACTGACCAGTATCTTCTTCACGCCCTTGATATTGCGCGCCTTGCGGTAGAGTTGGATCAGGTCGGAATGGTCGGTATTCAGGTTCTCGCAGATGCCGGGATACACGCAGGAAAGCTTGCGGCAGCTCTTCTCGATCTTTTCGGATTTGCACGCCATGCGGTACATATTGGCGGTGGGGCCGCCGAGATCGGAGATGACGCCGGTGAAGCCTTCGACCTTGTCGCGGATTTCAACTATTTCATTCAGTATGGATTCTTCCGAGCGGCTCTGGATGATGCGCCCTTCGTGCTCCGTGATAGAACAGAAAGTACAACCGCCGAAGCAGCCGCGCATGATGTTGACCGAGAAACGGATCATCTCCCACGCCGGGATCTTGGCATCCTTGTAGACAGGATGCGGCTTGCGGGCATACGGCAAGTCGTACACGTAATCCATTTCCTTGGTGGTGAGCGGTATCGGCGGCGGGTTCAGCCATACTTCGCGGTCACCGTGACGCTGGACCAGGGCGCGGGCATTGCCGGGATTGGCTTCCAGGTGCAACACGCGCGAGGCATGCGCAAAGAGCACAGGGTCTCGCGCGACGTCTTCATAGGCTGGCAGTCGCACTACCTGCATGGCACGATCCGCTTTAGGCTTGCGCACGATCTGGATGGCTTGCACGCCTTCCGGTAACTGCGGCACGCCCATTGTGGCGGCATCTACACCAGCAGCATTCAGCTTGGCTTCTGTCGCCTTGGCGTCGGTTTCACAACTGGTGCCGGCGCCCATCTTCATTTCATAAGGATCCACCGGCGCTTCCACTTTGCCCGGCCTGTCGAGATTAGTAGACGCCACCTCCTGCCAGCCTTCCGGCAGGTTTTTACGCAGAT
>JAZKEL010000207.1:989-3761 GCA_040387075.1 Pseudomonadota bacterium | reverse complement strand
ACTTTTAAGTCATCCGGCTCGACTTGGTTTTCCGTGCCGTGAGTTACGGCACTATGGTTTGCCGTGCCTTGAGTTAAGACCCCATAGCTTGCCGTGCCGTGGCTCACCTTGCCGTAATTTGCCGTAACCAGGCTTACCGTACAGGTATTGCCACTTTTCAGGCGCACCGTATGTTCATCGAATAATTGCCCAGGATGTTGCAGCATCAAGGTAGCACTATCGAAATAAGGCCGTGCCACTGCCACAAAGCGGCGGCTGTCTTGCTGTACGTCTACATCGGTGCAGCTCCTGAAGACCTTATTTGTGTATCGAATGGCTGCATGCCTGCGTGTCCGCATAGCATTACTGCTTAAGCGTGCTATATCGGACGAGCTCAGGTTCTGCTTACTCTGCTGGGCGTAATGCGAGGCAAGCTCGGGAATCCATCCATCGTCTAATGCATCGAACTTGGAAAACAGCTGGGCAAGGTTATTCAGCGCGGTTTTTCTTGATAGCCCGTTACTTGGGTTGCGGATGCCATCCCCATCCAGGGTGTAGATGATTTTTTCAGACAATGCATTTTTAAGCACCAGGAAGTTTTTCAGGTAAAGATCCGTCTGCAACAGGCCCGCCTGGTGGTGGTTTGCAACAACACCCACCAGTGCCAGGGCCAGGGAATAACGCGCCGGGGAATGCGCCGGCATGGCTTGCCAGATCTCTTCGGCATTCACGCCGTCTTCAATTGCCTGGAACAGCAGTACTCTGGCCATCTCACCCATGGCAGTGCCATCCGCAGTATTGCCGGTGTAAAGCAATGCCGGTGTCAGCAATCCGGCACGCGCTATCGCCTCGACTCCTTTGGCATCACGGTCGGCGTAACGCGGAGCGCCATCGCCTATGAATATCTTCGCAAACACCATGTGGCCATCCCACAGGCCGCGGCATACCAGGCGTTTGCCGGGCACCCGCCTGACTATTTCCTGGCACTCCAGCAGGCTGCCATCCGCCAGTTCGAGGGTGAAGTACTCTGCATGCTGGCCGATATTCACGCCTTGCGAGAGATTGAAAAGGGTCTCCGTCATTATTACGGCTGCAGCTTCCACAAGGTAAGGCGACCCTCGGACATGACCGCCTGGGCGGTAAGCCCTTCAATGTTGGGCTTTTCGCTGGCGATCACCAGCGCCTCATGCTGTGCCTGCACCATGTCGACAATTGCTTTTGTCTTTAAAGGCGGAATCGGCCTGCCGGCGTAATAGGAAACCGCGCCATCGCCGGGCCAAGCCTGATGCAGGTTATCGAGATGCCTGATTTTGGCCATGAGCAAGGGCGCATCCGTCTTTTCCGGGTCGCTGGCAAGGTTCACCTCGCCGAGCACATAGAACATGGCCGTCATGCCGGCTACTAATAAGACAGGTACAGATACGGCACTGGCGGCCAGCCATTTCCTTAACAGTAACGGCAGTACCACAATGCCGGCTAAGAGCAGGCTTTGCCATTCAAGCGCTGCATGCCGGCGGGCAAAATAGGCGATTGCGCCGATGGCGGCCACGCAGGCCAGGTAGAACAGGATACGGTTGCAACGCGCGAACCCGCCCTGCGCAAGATGCAGGTAATGGCCCAGCAATATCGCCAACGGCGGGGCAAACAGCATGGCGTACTGCACCTGCTTGTTCACGGTAAAGGTGAGCAGGACGAACACCACCGCTAGCCACAGCAATGCGAACCTGACGATCTCCGGCAAAGGGGGTGTCGATTTCCGTCCTTTATAAAGCCAGATCGCGGCAGGAATAATCAGGAGCCCCCATGGCAGGTAGAAGTCGAAAATGTGCACGATGTACCACCACACCGGCTTGGCATGCGTACCGGAAATAAAGGTTTCATCGACCTGTTTCGAGAAGAACTGCTGTGCGATATCCGGTAATTGCCAGAATATCCACGCGTACCAGCCGAATGCGATCATCACTAACAAAGCTAGCCCGGCGATGCTGACACTGCTCTTCAAATAGGCAAGCCGCCTGGCGGTCAGGCCGGCAACCAGCACCGTGACCAGGGGAATGGCAATACCGGCCGGCCCCTTGGTCAGGAAGCCCAGTCCTAATGCTGCATAGAACAGCAGCGCATGCAGGCGCGATGCCGAGCCATCTAAAATTCGATAGCCAAGATAGCAGGCAGCCGTGATGAAGAACATGAGGCTGGCATCGGCCTCGCCGCTACGCGAATAGCGCAAGGCGATATAACTGGTCACCAGTATCAGTGCGGTATTGGCCGCAGCATTCATCGATGAGCTACGGCTTAGCCAGCTGAATAAAAGCCATGCGGTCAATGCGCTGAAAATAATGGAGGGGATGCGCGCCGCGCGCTCATTCACGCCCAGCAGGGCATAGCTCGCTGCGGTCGTCCAATAAGGCAAGGGCGGCTTCTGCAGGCGCAGTTCACCGTTAAGGCGCGGTACAACGTAGTCACCGCTTGCCAGCATTTCACGTGCGGTTTCCGCGATACGCACTTCCTGGATTTTATACACCGGGCGGCTATCCAGCCCCGCATACAGGGCCGGCAATAGCAACGCTGCCAACACCAACAATACTTTCAGCTTATCGCTCATGGCACTTGTCCGGCATTAAAGCTCCCCGTTTACTATATTCATGAATCACTTTATTCATGACTCAGTTTCATAGCCCACTTTACTCATGGTTCACTTCGCTGGTGATCTGGCTAGGCTTCATGCCATGGAATTTGAAATAGAGTTTTTGCGCGCGCTGTTCCACTTTCCCCCAGAAACCGCGTTCTTCCTTG
>JAZKEL010000207.1:0-979 GCA_040387075.1 Pseudomonadota bacterium | reverse complement strand
CCTTGAGGCTATGGCGCAAGTTACCCGTGTATGCCCGCAAGAAACGCAGGAAGTCGCGCCGGGTAAGGCCTATGCTCATGGCAGAGAAATAGAGTGCCGCCATGTCTTTCATGCGGGCAGTCGGCTCGATCACGTTGCGGATGCCCACCCGGTGCAGGTCGATCAGGTAAAGATAAATTTCACCGAGCGCCAGGCGCTTGTTATCCAGGCAGAAGTGGCAGATGTAAAAATCGCGGTGGTTCATGCCGTTGCCATGCAGGGTGCGTGCGATGCGCGCGACTTCCAGTATCAGCCTGCGCTTGAAGCGCGCATCGGGCGGACTCTGCGGCCAGCCGGCGCACAGGGTTTCCAGCGAAATGATGTCGCCCAGGTCTTCGGTAATAAGGAAGGATTGCAAATGCGCAGGGTTGCTGCCGCGGCAGCCGAGCGCCACCCCCGGCGTGGTTGGAATACCGACCTTATCCAGTTTCTGGATCGCACGCCATTCCGTCTTTGCGCTGAGGATAGGCCAGCGCAATGTCGCCAGGTTCTTGAAGATCTCGTTCCAGCCCACGCCGAAATGCTGCTTGATAAAGTAGGATTTACCGGCCAACTCCACCTTGATGGTGCGGCGGCCGGGCACGTCGCGGAATACTTCACCGTCCAGCCCCATCACCTGGTCGAATGCATGATCCTCCCCGAGGAGACGGCAAAGGTGTTCAGGCATTTGCATCACTGACCGGCTCTTCATCCTTGGACACCCTCTTTTTTATGCGTCGCTACGCTTTTATTCATGGCCAGTTCGCTTTTATTCATCGCTAGCTCACTGAGGATAAGCGCCTCTGCGCTGCCGTCGTTTGCACGCATCAGGGTTTGGGCGTAGGCAATGCCATGCCTGCTCCAGTCGGCCCTCCTGCTGGAGGCCACCATCGCTTCGAATAATCGGTTGAACGCGGCCTGGTCGAAATATCCCAGCCGGTGCGCCAGCGCCGTTAGCGAC
>JAZKEL010000206.1:0-4381 GCA_040387075.1 Pseudomonadota bacterium | reverse complement strand
ATGAATAAAATCGAATGCCGCATGTCATACCCCGGTCTTTGAATTAGTTAGAGCCATTATGTAGGGGCATCAGGCTACATGCCGGTGTTTGTTACTGAAGTCGATACTTAACTACAGGCTATCCAGTGACCAGAAATAGTGGGCAAAGTTCTGGGTGCGCCCTGCTAGAATACAAGGTTGAATTCTCGTGAAATATTCCGTGAAGTATTTGTTTAAGGTGCATAAATTTGTTCGTCTCGTACCCCAATAGTAAATTCCAGCTGTTCCAGACATTCCCCCCGGCCGGGGACCAGCCACAGGCCATCGACAAGCTTACCGCAGGCATCAATGCCGGCATGAAATTCCAGACGCTGCTGGGGGTTACCGGCTCCGGCAAGACCTACACCATGGCCAACGTCATCGCACGCATCGGCCGTCCGGCCATTGTCATGGCGCCAAACAAGACGCTGGCTGCACAGCTGTATTCCGAATTCCGCGAGTTCTTCCCGAATAATGCGGTGGAATATTTCGTTTCCTATTACGACTACTACCAGCCGGAAGCCTACGTGCCTTCGCGCGATCTGTTCATCGAAAAAGATTCCAGCATCAACGAGCACATCGAGCAGATGCGCCTGTCCGCTACCAAGGCGCTGCTAGAGCGGGAAGACAGCATTATTGTCGCTACCGTGTCTGCCATCTACGGCATCGGCGATCCGGTGGATTACCACAACATGGTGCTGCACATCACCGTCGGCGAGAAGATCGCCCAGCGCATGATGATCGAGCGCCTGGTGGGCATGCAGTACGACCGTAACGAATTCGACTTCTCGCGCGGCAAATTCCGTGTGCGCGGCGATGTGATCGACGTGTTCCCGGCGGAGAATAACGAGACCGCAGTGCGCATCTCCATGTTCGACGACGAGATCGAATCCATCACCATGTTCGACCCGCTGACCGGCGAGGTCTTCAACAAGATACAGCGCTATACCGTGTACCCCTCCAGCCATTACGTGACGCCGCGCGAAACCACCATCAAGGCTATGGAGAAGATCAAGTCCGAGCTGCACGACCGCGTACAGGTATACATCAAGGACGGCAAGCTGGTTGAAGCCCAGCGCATCGAGCAACGTACGCGTTTCGACCTGGAAATGCTCAACGAGATCGGCTTCTGCAAGGGCATCGAGAACTATTCGCGGCACCTTTCCGGCCGTAATCCGGGCGATCCGCCGCCGACGCTGATCGATTACCTGCCGGCCAACGCGCTGATGATCATCGACGAAAGCCACGTGACGATTCCGCAGGTAGGCGGCATGTACAAGGGCGACCGCTCGCGCAAGGAAAACCTCGTCGATTACGGCTGGCGCCTGCCGTCGGCGCTGGATAACCGGCCGCTCAAATTCGAGGAGTTCGAGAAGATATTGCGCCAATGCGTATTCATCTCCGCCACGCCTGCCGATTACGAAGCCGCGCACCAGGAACAGGTAGTGGAAATGATCGCGCGGCCGACCGGCCTCATCGACCCGGAAATCATCGTCAAACCTGCCGACACGCAGGTGGATGACCTGCTCTCCGAGATCAAGCTGCGCGTGGATGTCGGCGAACGCGTGCTGGCGACCACCCTGACCAAGCGCATGGCGGAAGACCTGACCGATTACCTGTCTGAACATGGTGTAAAGGTACGTTACCTGCATTCGGATATCGATACGGTGGAACGCGTGGAGATCATCCGCGACCTGCGCCTGGGCGAGTTCGACGTGCTGGTCGGCATCAACCTGCTGCGCGAGGGCCTGGATATACCTGAAGTGTCCTTAGTGGCCATCCTGGATGCGGATAAGGAAGGCTTTCTGCGTTCGGAGCGCTCACTGATCCAGACCTCCGGCCGCGCCGCCCGTAACCTCAACGGCAAGGTGATCTTCTATGCCAACAGCATCACGCGTTCCATGAAGCTGGCGATGGACGAGACAGATCGGCGCCGCAAGAAACAGATGGCGTTCAACGAGGCCAACGGTATCGTGCCGCGCGGCGTGGTCAAGCGCATCAAGGACATCATCGACGGTGTCTACGATAAGGACGATGCCCAGCGCGAACGCAAGGCCGCGCAGGACCAGGCCAGCTACGAGGCGCTAAGCGAGAAGCAGATCATGAAAGAGATCAAACGCATCGAGAAGGCCATGCACGACAGCGCCAAGAACCTGGAATTCGAGAAAGCGGCGGATTACCGCGACCAGTTAAAGAAGATGAAAGCTAAGTTTTATGGCGCCGATGTTCCGGATGAAATGGCTTAACATTTGTTCATGAACAACTGGTTGTTTATGCCACGTTTTCCTTACATCGGCGGACATGACCTTTAGGGTCATGGTGCAGAAGTGCCGGACAAAATGGCTTGAACATGCAAATTGAAGTTACGAATTGATAGCAAGAGCTCGTATTTATCACTGCCCTGGGATCCGCATGGATATTGGCTCCCAGGGCATGCGAACCTGTTTTAAGCGTCTTCCAGCACCTGCAGAAACGCATCCCCATATTTCGCCAGCTTGGCCTGGCCCACACCACTGATTTTGCCCAGTTCTGTCAGGTTGCCAGGCCGCTGGTTGAGGATTTCCAGAAGGGTACTGTCATGGAAAATCAGGTAGGGCGGCACGCCCTGTTCCCTTGCCAGCTCCATGCGCTTGTCCTTGAGCGCCTGCCAAAGCGGATCCTCATTCGCCCCGGCGAATGCTTCCCGCGCACGTGAACTGCGCTCGGCGGCACTCATGCTGCGGCCGCCGCTGCGTTTGGCGGGCTCTTCATCACGACGCTGCCAGACTTCCTGCTCGCCTTTGAGGATGGGCCGTGCGGCCTCCGTCAGCTTCAGTCCGCCATAGGCTTCCATATCCGCCTCCAGCAGCCCGGCGGCGGTGAGTTGGCGGAATACGCTGCTCCATTGCGACTGGCTAAGCGCTTTGCCTATGCCGTAAGTGCTAATGTTGTGGTGCTGGAATTTTTCGATCTGGGCTGTTTTCTTGCCCAGCAGTATATCGATCAGGTGGCCGACACCGAATCGCTGGCCGGTGCGGTAGGCGCACGATAGTGCCATCTGCGCCGCTTGCGTGGCATCCCAGGTATCCACAGGGCTGAGGCAATTGTCGCACTGTGCGCAATTGCCTTCGTGCTGCTCCCCGAAATAACGCAACAGGCCCTGGTGGCGGCAACCGGTCGCCTCGCAGAAACCCAACAGGGCGTCCAGTTTCTGCCGTTCTACCCGTTTTCTTTCCTCCGGTGCATTGCCGGAATCCAGCATCTGGCGCATGGACACCACGTCGCCCAGGCCATAGGTCATCCAGGCGTTGGCAGGGAGCCCATCGCGCCCGGCGCGGCCGGTTTCCTGGTAATAACTTTCCATGCTCTTGGGCAGGTCGAGATGCACCACGAAACGCACGTTGGGTTTATCGATGCCCATGCCGAAGGCGATGGTCGCCACCATGATGATGCCTTCTTCGCGCAGGAACTTGCGCTGGTTGGCTTCGCGCACCTTGGCATCCAGCCCGGCATGGTAGGGCAGGGCATTCCAGCCTTTTTCCTGCAGCCAGGCAGCGGTCTCTTCCACTTTCTTGCGCGACAGGCAATAGACGATGCCGGCATCGTCTGCATGTTCGCTTTCCAGGAAGTTCTGCAATTGCTGTTTGGCGTTGTTCTTCTGGGTGATGCGATAACGGATGTTGGGACGGTCGAAGCTGGAAATGAACTGCTCTGCACTCTGTAGCGACAGGCGCTCGATGATCTCTGCACGCGTGGGTGCGTCTGCCGTGGCTGTCAGCGCGATGCGCGGGACATCGGGGAAGCGTTCATGCAGGATAGTGAGCTGGCGATACTCCGGGCGGAAATCATGTCCCCATTGCGACACGCAATGTGCCTCGTCGATGGCGAACAGCGACAGACCGATCGTATCGTTGACCTGATCCAGCAGGCCGAGAAAACCGGGCGCCATCAGGCGCTCGGGCGCGATATATAGAATGCTGATCTCGCCGCTCAATATACGCGCCGTAATGGCATAGCTATCCTCTGCCGACTGGCTGGAGTTCAGGAACTCGGCCTGGACGCCCAGCTGTTGCAATGCCTCTACCTGGTTCTGCATCAGGGCGATCAGCGGGGATATGACGATGCCCAATCCAGGGCGAAGCAGGGCAGGGATCTGGTAGCACAGCGATTTACCGCCGCCGGTCGGCATCAGCACCAGGGCATCGCCGCCAGCCGCTACATGCTCGACCACCGCCTGTTGCTTGCCGCGGAACTCGCCGTAACCGAATATGCTTTGCAGGATGTGCTGGGGAGTGGGTGCGTTCATTGGCAAGGACGACAGCAAGCACAACTGCATTGATAATGGGGGGGATTGGTTCGGGAATTGCATGCTTGCCATTATAAA
>JAZKEL010000205.1:0-2947 GCA_040387075.1 Pseudomonadota bacterium | reverse complement strand
CTTGGCGATGCTGCCGGGCGTATCCTGTTTGTGCCGTTCTTGGTCGGCCGCCAGTGCCACCCACATATAGCCATGCACCAGGTCTTCCGCCATGCCGTCACCATGCAGGTACATATTCCCGAGATCGAACTGGGCCTCGCCATTGCCCTGCTCGGCGGCACGCATCAGCCATTCCCTGGCGGCCGTATAGTCTTGCGGCACGACTTCTCCTTTCAGGTAGATCAAGCCCAGGTTGAGTTGCGATTTGACGTGTCCCTGCTCGGCAGCCTGGCGATATAGGCGGATGGATTCGTCGTAATTTGGCGGTGTCACCTTGTTGGTGAAATAGATCACACCCAGGCTGTATTGGGCGTCGCTGAAGCCCTGGTTTGCTGACAAACGGTAGAGGCGGATGGCTTCCTGGTAATCCTGCTTTACGCCGTCGCCGTAATAATGCATCTGTCCCAGGTTGTACTGCGCCTTGGCGTCGCCCTGGTCTGATAAGTCTTTATAAATGGCCGCTGCTTCGCCGAACTTGCCTGCCTCTATCGCGGCTTTGGCGTCATCCAGGCGTGTTGCACTGGCCGGTGCTGAAAATGCCAGGAAGGTGGAAAGCCCGCAACACAAGGCGATCAGCGTTAACCTGTCCATCAGCCTGCGATCTGTCTGCATCGTCATTTTTCTGTTTTAGTGTCTCTGGTTCTTAAGCCGTTTTGTTATGCCGAATTCTTAATCTGCCGGCTTCTGGGCTGACAGTTTGTCTTCCAGCAGTTTCAGGATAAACAATTCGACATCGCTCAATGTCGGTTCCGGCATGCCTTTGCCGAATTTCTTGTGGTATTCGGCTTCGAACATCGAGCCGTCCATATAGGTCTCCAGTATCACTGGGTGGATATAGCACTTTTTGCAGATGGTCGGCGTGTTGCCCAGCTTTTGCGCGGCGGTGGCGATGGCCTGCACGATATTCTTTTTCGCGTCTTTCTCCGACTCCGCTTTGCCCAATGCCTGCAAGGCAAGTGCCGCCTGGATAGTACCCGACCAAGTGCGGAAATCCTTGGCGGTGTAATGTTCGCCGGTCAGGCCCTGCAGGTATTCATTCACGTCAGACGAGCCCACCGAGTGGCGCGTGCCTTCTTCGTCTACATACTGGAACAAGTCCTGTCCGGGCAGGTCGCGCAAACTCTTGATGATCTTCGCCAGCCGCGGGTGGGTGACCCTGATGAGGTGATCCACCTTGCTCTTGCCGCGAAAATGGAATTCCAGCGCGGTACCTTCGATCTGCACGTGCTTGTTGCGCAGTGTGGTGATGCCGAACGATTTGTTGGTGCGCGCATACTCTTCGTTGCCGATGCGCATCATGGTGATTTCCAGCAGGTTGACGATCGTGGCCAGCACTTTCTCTCTACACAGCCCAGGCCGCTTGAGGTCATGCTCTATCTTGCGGCGCAACTCGGGTAAATGCAGGCCGAAATTCATCATGCGCTCGTATTTCACTTCGTCGCGCACTTCGCGCCATTTTGCGTGGTAGCGGTACTGCTTGCGGTTCTTGATATCACGGCCGGTCGCCTGGATATGGCTGTTATGCCATGGGCTTATCCATACCTGTTCCCAGGCAGGCGGGATCGCCAGCGATTTGATGCGCTTGAGGTGGGCTTCGTCTTTCAGCGGTTTGCCGGTCTTGTCCAGGTAGCGAAAGCCGGTCTTGATGCGCTTGCGGGTGATCCCGGGAACCGTGTCGATGACATAGCGCATGCCCGCCAGCTCGGCACTGAGTATCATCTCCTGGTCGGGAATCTCGCCAGCCGGCGACGTGGACTGCTTGTTTGGGGACATTCCCGTTTCGGATCTCATGGCGCGCAGTCGAATATTGTTAACTTAATGATGACTTCTGCTACGCCATATAATTCAATTGCTGCAGGCGCACACCAGCAATTTAACGCCGGATGGCTTTCCAGGCGCGAGTGCCGAGCGTGACCACCAGCAGGATCAGCGCACCTGCGGCTATGCCGATCAGTGCATCGACCAGTATCGGCAACACAAATGCCGCGGTCGCAGCCAGCCATGCGGCAGGAATGCTGGCCGCTACATGGCCCACTGCATCCTGGCTAAGGTGGTGTAGCGCGGGCACGCCATGCACCAGTATGCTGCCGCCCACCATGAACATCGCAGCGGTACCGATCACCGAGAGGCTTTTCATCATGTACGGCGCCGCCAGCAGGATCAGGCGCCCGAGTCGGCGCTGCATTGCCTGCAATCCGCCCAGGCCTGCCTTCTGGCTAAGGTACAGACCGCCGTCGTCCAGTTTGACGATGCCTGCTACTAGTCCATACACGCCCACCGTCATGATGAGTGCAATGCCGACCAGTACCGTGACCTGCTGGGTGAACGAGACGTCCGCCACAGTGCCCAGCGTGATGACGATGATCTCGGCAGACAGGATAAAATCCGTGCGAATCGCGCCTTTGATCTTTTCTTTTTCAAAGGCCACCATGTCTATCGCCGGGTTCTTCAGTGCATCGACCCGCTCCGCATGCGCTTCGGCTTCGGTGGCTGGGTGCAGAAACTTATGTGCCAGCTTTTCGAACCCTTCGAAACACAGGAATGCCCCGCCCAGCATGAGCAAGGGGATAACGGCCCATGGAATGAAAGCGCTGATCAGCAGTGCGGTAGGCACCAGTATGACTTTATTGACCAGTGAGCCTTTGGCCACCGCCCAAACCACCGGCAGTTCGCGTTCCGCATTCACCCCGGAAACCTGCTGGGCATTCAGTGCCAGGTCATCACCCAGCACGCCGGCCGTTTTTTTAGCTGCCACTTTGGTCAGCACGGAAACATCGTCCAGGATGGATGCGATATCGTCGATCAGGGTGAGAAGACTGCTGCCTGCCATGTGTATTCCTTTGTCGGGTATGAATTTATTTGGGGATTTCACCTGCGATTGTATCAACACGCAAGGTCAATTACCGCA
>JAZKEL010000204.1:3499-5841 GCA_040387075.1 Pseudomonadota bacterium | reverse complement strand
GTGGGGATACCCGTGACATCGCCCTGGTTCTCGCGCTGGTAGAGGTAATCGATACGGTCGGCCACCTGCGGCAGCAATACCTTGATATCGACAAAGCCCTCCGTGCTGCGTTTGCCGCCTTCCGCGATCTGGAATATCTTGGCCTCGGCCTCGTCCAGCAATTGCTGTGCATCGCGGCCCTGCGGGCTGTAGGCACTTTCGGCGATGGCAGAACCCACGGTGACCAGCTTGCGCATCACCGAGCGCTCGCGCACGATCTCTGCGTAGCGGCGGATATTGGCAGCCGTCGGTGTGTTCTGCGCCAGCGCACCCAGGTAGGCGATGCCGCCTATGCCGGACAGTTCGGCTGAAATCTCCAGCGATTCGGCGACAGTGACGATATCGGCCGGCTTATTATGTTCGATCAACTTGCTGATGTGCTCATAGATCAGCTTGTGGTCGTGCCGGTAAAAATCGACGGATCCGAGGATATCCGCGATCTTGTCCAGCGCTTCGTTTTCGAGGAGCAATCCACCCAGCACCGATTGTTCGGCCTCGACGGAATGCGGGGGAAGTTTGAGGGAATCTAAGGTGTCGTCAGCCATGCCGCATTATAACAAACACCTTGTCTTTGGCTTGACGGCATAAACTCATATTTTGCATAAGGTAAATACGTATACTTACTCGCTAAATTGCAATAATGGCTTGTTACTTTGGCATACAACGCTACTATCCTATGACTGTTAAACCATCCTCGGAACTGTGCGAACTAGCACTATGCGACTAGAATCTGCGAACTAGCAAGGTGTATACGATGTCAATCAACGCTATGCAATCGAGCCCACTAATCGTTGGTACTGAATCCATCAGCCTGACACCACTTAGTCTGGCGCAGCGCTACGCATCTACACGCCAGCAGACGTTGAAGCTGGCATCGCTGCTTTCCGAAGCGGACATGACCATACAGGCAGCCGATTTCGTCAGCCCCGGCAAATGGCACCTGGCGCACACCACCTGGTTCTTCGAGGAATTCGTTTTAAAGCAGCTTGATACTATCCAGCCATGGCAGCAATCTGCCGATTACCGCTTCCTGTTCAATTCCTATTACGAAACCATCGGCAGCAGGCAGGCGCAGGGCAAACGCGGCCTGATCACCCGTCCGGATTTGGCGGAAGTGCTGCGTTACCGCGCAAGCGTGGACGAAGCAGTGATCGCCGCCCTGGATGCCGGGGTCAGTGATGCGTTAGAAGAAATAGTCGAGCTGGGTTTGCACCATGAGCAGCAGCACCAGGAGCTGTTCCTTACCGACACTCTTTATAACTTGGCGCAAAATCCCATCAATCCTGCATACCAGCAGCTTTCCTGCCAGGCCTCAAAGCCTGGGGCCGACAGCACGGCAAAAAGCACAGCCCGCATGGTCGCGTTCGATGGCGGCCTGCATACCATTGGCCATGATGGTCAGGGCTATGGTTTCGACAACGAATTCCCGCAGCACAAGGTGTATCTCGAGCCCTATAGGCTGGCGAGCACACTCGTCACCAACCAGGACTGGATAGCATTCATCGAGGATGGCGGCTACCGCAATCCCCTGCTGTGGCTGTCCGATGGCTGGAAAACGCTACAGAACGAGGCATGGGACATGCCCTTGTACTGGTTCAAACCCGATGATGAGGATGCACATTATCGATGTATGACGCTGGCGGGCCTGCAGCCCGTCAGCCTGCAAGCACCTGTTTGCCATATCAGCTATTTCGAGGCGGACGCATTTGCGCGCTGGGCAGGCAAACGGCTGCCTACTGAAAGCGAATGGGAACTGGCAGCGCGCGGGCAGGCGATTCAGGGAAACTTTGCAGAAAACGGCCGCTACATGCCGCAGCCACCTGGACTGGACCAAGTCGGCCCGCTGCTGCAGCTTTATGGCGATGTCTGGGAATGGACGGCCAGCCCCTACACGGCATATCCTGGATTCAAGACACGGCCGGGTGCTGTCGGTGAATACAACGGCAAATTCATGAATGGCCAGTACGTACTGCGCGGCGGCTCCAGTGCGACTCCGATGGGCCATATACGCGCCACCTACCGTAACTTTTTCTATCCGCATCAGCGCTGGCAATTCAGCGGCTTGCGGCTAGCCGAATAACCACCGCCTTTACATAAAACTTCGCTTTTACACCAAATTCAAACGGATCCTTATGACGACCAGTTCTGATTTATTGACTGAACTAGACTCCCCATTCGGCCAGGATGTGCTCGAGGGTTTATCGCAAGCCCAAAAGACGCTTTCCTGCAAATGGTTCTATGATGAACGTGGTTCTAACTTGTTCGAGGAGATCACCAGGACTCCCGAGTACTACCCGACACGT
>JAZKEL010000204.1:0-3489 GCA_040387075.1 Pseudomonadota bacterium | reverse complement strand
GACACGTGTGGAGACAGGACTGCTTTACCGGCTTGTTCCGCAAGTGGCGCGATTAATCCCGGGACTGGAGACGGTGATCGAACCCGGTAGCGGCTCCAGCATCAAAACCCGCATACTGCTGCAGGCACTGCCCGAGCTGAGACGCTATATCCCGCTCGATATTTCGGAAGAGTTTCTATTGCAGGCAGCAATCCAGCTCAGGCAGGATTTCCCCCGTCTGCAGATTACGCCCATGGTGAAGGACTTTACGGCGCCGATGCAGCCACTGGCGCTGGACGCGGATAGCCAGCGCATGGTGTTCTTCCCCGGCTCGACCATCGGCAATTTCGCCCCGCACGAAGCTCACCAATTATTGCGTAATATCCGCACCTGGTCGGGGAATGATGCGTGGCTGCTGATAGGTGTCGATATGACACAGGATGAGCACGTGCTACTGTCCGCATACAACGATGCTGCGGGCATCACCGCACAGTTCAACAAAAACATATTGCTGCGCGCCAACCATGAACTGGATGCTGATTTCAGGCTGGACGGTTTCCACCACTCCGCCCGGTTCAACCGGCCCGAAAGCAGGATAGAGATGCACCTGGTGAGCGATTCCCGGCAGCAGGTTCGCATCGGCGAGAACACCTTCGGTTTTGAGCAGGGCGAAACCATCCACACCGAAAACTGCTACAAATACTCGCGGGAAAAGTTTGAAACCCTGGCGCTTGCGTGCGGGTGGCAAGTGCAGGCGGTGTGGCAGGAACAGGATCTACAGATGCAAGGTTTACCCATGCCTCAGCACGGGTCTAATTTCGGCGTCTTCCTGCTTAAAGCCGCCAATGCAGCCATTTAAACTTCCAGCATAGTCTAACTGACCTCCCCGCCTTTCCAGAAAGCGACGTAGCCCTTGATATTCAATGCCGCCTGTTTCGGGTCGGCATAATACCAGGCCGCATTCTCGTTGAGCTTGCCGCCCACCTTGATATGCAGGTAGTTAGCCGTGCCCTTCCAGCCGCACACGGTAGTATGCTGGCTCTCCTCAAAAAACTCGGGTTTCAAGGCGCTGCGCGGGAAATATACATTCCCTTCAACCGTTTCAAATGCATCGCTTTCAGCAATGACCGTTCCGTTCCATTTAGCAGTGGGCATGGTATTTCCTTGATTAAATCATGGATAGATATGGATAAAAGCCTGCACGATATCGTCGATGAGGTCTTGCGTTACTTCCAGCCCCACATAAAATCGCACCAGCCTGCCTTCATAGGCATACCCGCTACGCATATGGTTCAATTCGTACGGCACTACGAGGCTGACGGCGCCTCCCCAGCTATAGCCGAGCTTGAATAGCTTCAGCGCTTCAAGAAAGTGATCGATCTGCTGCTGCGTGATATGAGCCTTGAAGATCACGGAAAACAGGCTGGCCGCCCCGGTGAAATCGCGTTGCCAGACAGCATGCCCAGGCGAACCAGGCAAGGCGGGATGCAGCACCTGGGCAATGCCGGGCTGTTGCTCGAACCATCTCGCGATAGCACGCCCTGAAATATCCTGCGCCTGGTAACGTAGCCTGTAATGCGGCAGGCTGCGGAGCACGATGTTGCAGTCCTCCGGGCTGACACCCATGCCCATCCTGACATGCACTTCGAGCAGCCGGTCGTTGAGTGCCTGATCTTTTGTCACCAGGCTACCCATCATGACATCGCTGCCGCCGGACTGGTACTTGGTCAGCGCCTGCACGGAGATATCCGCACCCAGCTCGAATACCGGTAACGAAATGCCTGCTGCCCAGGTAGCATCCACCGCAACCAGTGCATCGGCCTGGTGGGCAATGGCAGCAAGGGCCGGCAGGTCGGCTACTTCCATGGTCACCGAGCCTGGCGTCTCGACCCATAGCAACCTGGTGGCGGGCGTCATGGCAATAGTTTCGGGCAAGAGCGGATCGTACTGGTCCACGATGATGCCGTAGCTGCTTGCCATAAATTTAGCCATCTCGCGGCCGGGCTCGTAGGCATTGATCGGCATCAGCACACGGTCGCCGGATTTAAGCAATGCGATCAGCACCAGGCTGATGGCGGCCAGGCCCGAGGGCAGCAATATGCAATGCTCCCCGCCTTCGATCAGCGCAAGTTTACGTTCCAGCCGCCGCGTGGTGGGCGTACCCAGCAGTCCGTAGGTATATTGTCGCTTATCCCGCCAGTCGCGGTTGCGCAGGCTGCTGACATCGCGGAACACTACCGTGGAGGCACGTTCCACGCTGCTGGCCAGGCTGTTGAAGTTTTCCGCTTTCAAATCGGAATTTGTCTCATTAGGCTCGGGCTGGACCACTTTGGTCCAAATGCTATCGGTAGTTAATTTCTTAGACATAGTAATCAGGAGGTTTCATGCGGAAAAATGATAGTAGGCGTAGTCGCTCAAAACCACAAATGTTGCCTGCAAATAAAAAGGGCTGCAAACGCAGCCCTTTTAGATAACGCAGTAATGCTTAACGCTTAAGCTTCGCCAAGTACCGATACCGTGATATCGACAACAACGTCATGATGCAGCGCGATGCTGACAGGATGATCGCCGACTGTCTTCAGCGGGCCGTTAGGCAGGCGGATTTCAGACTTCGCCACTTCAAACTTCTGCGCAGTCAGTGCTTCAGCGATGTCGCCGTTGGTCACGGAACCGAACAGGCGGCCATCGACACCGGCTTTCTGTGTCACTTGCAACAGGAAGCCAGCAAGCTTCTCGCCACGGGCCTGCGCAGCAGCCAGGATATCTGCCTGTTGCTTTTCCAGCACTGCACGGCGTGCTGCGAACTCGGCCTTGTTAGACTCCGTTGCGCGCTTGGCCTTGCCTTGCGGGATCAGGAAGTTACGGCCGTAACCGTCTTTCACCTTGACGATATCGCCCAGGTTGCCCAGGTTGACTACTTTTTCCAATAAGATAATTTGCATGGTCTTTTCCCTTAGTGCTTGTCAGTGTATGGCAAGAGCGCAAGGAAACGAGCACGCTTCACTGCGGAGGTCAGCTGGCGCTGGTAGCGGGCTTTAGTACCGGTAATGCGGGCTGGAATAATCTTGCCGTTTTCGTTGATGAAATCCTTTAACAGATCCACATCCTTGTAATCCACTTCCTTGATGCCCTCTGCTGAAAAACGGCAGTAGCGGCGGCGTTTGAACATATCACGTGCCATGTTAGTAATCCTTTAATTTAGATAATGTCTAATGTTGTAATGTGCAATACCAGCTGTGTGCTTTTCAGGCTGCGTCTGGCGATAAATCCGGAAACCTTCACTACACTCCCGAGCTTTATGCCTAGTGATGGATCTGCAGTTTTTTCTGCAAGTCCGCCCATGACGACGGCATTCACATCACATTCAACCCTGCGTTGCATGCCCGCCTCTAACTGCTCGGACAGGTGCCGCAACACAACACTTAATACTGGTATTCCGGCCGGGGTGTAGCGCAGGGGTTCGATTCCAACCACTTCGCCTTCAATCATCAATAGATTAGTAGTGATGAG
>JAZKEL010000203.1:0-4934 GCA_040387075.1 Pseudomonadota bacterium | reverse complement strand
GATGATGCGCTCATCCTTCTGCAGGCCAGAACGCACGATGCGCAAGCCGTCGACCATGGGGCCGATCTTGATTTCTCGGTAGACCGCCTTGTTGTCGTTGCCGACTACCATCACGTACTTCTTGTCCTGGTCGGTGCCGATGGCTTTGTCATCTATGAGGATGGCCGTCTTCTCGCCACCGCCGCCGGTGCGCACGCGGGCATACATGCCGGGCGTCAGCAGGCCGGAAGCGTTATCAAAGACGGCGCGGGTACGGATGGTCCCGGAAGCAGTATCCATGCGGTTGTCGAAGGCCTGGATATGGCCTTGGTGGGGATACCCCTCTTCATTGGCAAGGCCGATGGAAACAGGGATATTGGCAATGTTGCTATTACCCGCAGCGCCGCGTGCGGCATATTGCTGGTAGGTCTGCTCGTCGATCTCAAACGTCACGTAGACTGGTGAAACAGAAACCACGGTAGTTAAGGCAGGTGCGTTGACGCCGGCTCCCACCAGGTTGCCCACGGTGATCTCGGCGCGTGAAACACGGCCGTTCACCGGCGCGGTGATGGAACTGTATTGCAGGTTCAGGCGGGCGGTGAGCACGGCAGCTTCGGCGGCTTTCAATTGTGCAGCCGCTTCCAGCAGCGCATTATTGCGCTGGTCCAGTTCACGCTGCGCTACCGCATGTTCATCGGTCAGGCGGCGTGTGCGTTCCAGTTCCGTTTTAGAGAATTCGACGGTGGCCTGGGCTTTGGCCTTGTCCGCTTCGGCACGGGCCAGCTCTGCCTGGAACGGGCGCGGATCGATGCTGAACAGCAGGTCGCCCTTCTTCACCAGTTGGCCTTCCTTGAAATGGATAGCATCGATGGTGCCGGTCACGCGCGGGCGTATTTCCACGTATTCGATGGCTTCAACCCGGCCGGAGAAATCGTCCCATTCCGTGACGGATTTTTCCAGCACCGCAGCCACGGTGACTGGAGTCGCTGCCGGCGCGGTCACTGCCTGCGGCTTCTCCGCTTTACTGGTGAGCGACAGGCCTGCCGCCGTTCCGATCACGGCAATGGCCACCGCGATTGCGATGCGTTTCTTCGAAAAAAATGGAGTAGTCGTTGTCATTATGAATCCCTTACATTTTCAAAAATAAATTCAGAGGTAGTGTTTAAGAATTGTCAGTGATGAACTGGCGGACGATCTGCGCCACTTCGGCAAAATCGGGATTGTCTGGATTCGCCAGTCCGCCCTTGGCATCCTTGATACGCCGCATCTGTACCGGCACGCCGGAAATGATGAGTTTGCTGGCGTACTGCTCGGCTTCGTCGCGCATGGGGTCGCGCTCGGCGCTGATGATCAGTGCCGGTGCCAACCCGCCCAAACGCTGGGACAGCATGGGGGCCGCGTACGGATGCATGCTGTCGCTGACGCAGGGCAGGTAATCCGCCCAGGCCTTGCGGCAGGGCGAATCTTCGGCAGCCTGCATGGATTTGGTGGTCTGTTGCGGGTCGAGCATGGGGTTGATCAGCAACTGGCCTTTCAAGTCGCCGTCGCATAGTTTCGCCAGCTTGCGGTCGCGCGACATCATGCTGACGGCCGCCGCCAGATTACCGCCAGCCTGGTCGCCGGCAACGAATATCTTGTCGTTATTCGCACCCAATCTGGCGGAATTGGTGCAGGCCCATTTCACGGCATCGAATGCCAATTCCACGGTAGCCGGGAAATGCAGCTTGGGCGCCAGCGGATAATCCACGCACACCACAACGGCGACATCCGCAATGGCCCGCGCGATGGCTTCTGCATCTTCCACTTTGCCGCAATTGAACAGGCCGCCATGGAAATACACCACCATCGGCAGGCCTGCATTCTTCTTGCCCTTGCCGAACACCCGCACGCTCACCTCGCTCCCGCAGGAAAGCGGGAACGAACTGACTTGGGGCTGGTGCTCGATATGGGCGTTTGTTACTGGTTTCATTGACACTGGTCCGTGAAAGAAGTCGGTTAGCGCAATCCGCCGCCGGCAAGCAACTGCTCGCCAGTCAACCAGCGCGAATCGTCGGATGCCAGGAACACGGCGACCGCAGCGATATCGTCCGGCTGGCCCAGGCGGCCCAGCGGTGTCTGGGCAACGGTGGCTGATTCAAAATCAGTGCCGATGAAGCCTGCACTATGCACACCTTCCGTTTCCACCATGCCTGGATTCAACGCATTCACGCGAATCTGTTTTGGCCCCAATTCCCTGGACAACACACCGGTGATGGCATCCACCGCACCTTTAGTGCCGGTATACACCGCGCTGTTGGGAGGAGTAATGCGGCTGACAACAGAGCCGATATTGATGATGCTGGCACCTTCTTTAAGGTGCGGTACAGCGGCCTGTGTCGTCAGTAGCAAACCTAGTACATTGATGTTGAATATCTTGTGGAAATGCTCTTCGGTAATGGCTTCGATGGGGGCGAATTCGTATACGCCGGAGTTATTGACCAGCACATCCAGCTTGCCGTAGTGAGTGATCGCGGCATCGATGATGCCCTGGGCGTCCGCTAATTTACTTACGTCGCCGCGCACAGCCACTGCTTTGCCGCCTGCGCTGACGATTTCTGCCACCACCTTATCTGCACCTTCTTTGCTCGATGCGTAATTGACGACGACAGAAGCGCCTTCCGCTGCGTAATGTTTTGCAATGGAAGCACCGATGCCTTTTGATGCGCCGGTAACGATTGCTACTTTTCCTTCAAGTTTCTTAGCCATGATGATTCTCCAATTTAGTAAGTTCGATGAATTAACCTTGGTGCATTTAAAAACTTTCTGTAACTGTTGGACGAACTATATATGTGCGATATTCATAGATAAATAGGCTAAAATAAGAATTACTGTGCGTAATTTTCGCACAATAAGCTCATGAGGTATTCGAATGGATCGTTTTGACACCATGCTGGCGTTTACCCGCGTCGTTGAACTTGCGAGCTTCACCAAGGCGGCCATGTCGCTCAACATGCCGAAAACAACCATCTCTGCACAAGTGCTGGCGCTGGAGGCCAGGTTGCGGGTCAAGCTGCTGAACCGCACTACCCGCCAGGTCAGCGTCACCACCGACGGGGCTGCTTATTACGAGCGCGCGGTGCGTTTACTGCATGAACTGGAAGAGACCGAGGCGGCGGTCAGCCAGGCGACGACCACCCCCAAGGGACGCTTGAGGGTAGATGTACCGGCATCAATCGGCAGGCGCATCATCGTGCCGGCACTGGCAGACTTTTTCAGGCGCTATCCGGACATCGAGCTGGAGCTGGGCTGCGCCGACAGGCCCGTCGACTTGGTGGAGGAAGGCGTGGATTGCGTCATCCGTGGCGGCGAGCCGGTGGACCAGTTGCTAGTGGCAAGGCGGGTCGGGTCCATGCGCTTCCTTGCCTGCGCAAGCCCCGGCTACCTCAAGGAATACGGCACACCCCAACAACCGGCCGACCTGGAACGCCACATGGGCGTCAATTACTTTTCATCGAAGACCGGCAGGATCTATGATTTTGAACTGGAAAAGGACGGTGTCAAAACAACCGTCGTCAGCAAGCACCGACTGGCCATGAACGATGGCGATGCCTGCCTGGCGGGTTGCCTGGCCGGCCTGGGGATCGCACACCTGCCAACCTTCATGGTGCAGAGCCACGTTGCGTCGGGAGAACTGGTCATTGTGCTGGGCGAGTACCTTTCGGATAACTTCCCGATGTACGCCTTATATCCACAGAACCGGCACCTATCGTCCAAAGTAAGGGTATTCATCGACTGGATTGCGGCATTATTCGACAACAGCGACCTGCTGCAGAATCGATCCACATTCACCAGGCCAGTGACTGCGGCGCCCGGTTAACGATGAATGCCATAACCCTATTTAATGGCAAATTACCCACTTGTTCGTCAATCCGGTGACACATAAAAAAATTTATACTATAAAGCTATTGAAAAAATGGATTATAAAAAGGTTGTATGTATATAATTATCAAGGGAAATGCAGACAGTTGTACCAATCTGCAAGGATTTGCATTTGCGGTATAAGTTTTGCTACAGCATTCATTGGCCGGGGCAGGCACATGCCTGAGTGTATTACTAAGATGTAACACTAATGATGTATCACTAAGAATAGTTATAACTACTAGAGACCGTGTATTGAATATGCATAAAAAAATGTTATCGCATTTGCTGTGGCTTATCCTTTGTTCAAACGCCACGGCAGCTGAAGCACCTAAGCCAGAAAATGCGGTATCCAATACCATCGGCGAACAATCGAATAGCCAAAACAGCTCACTGGAAGCGGCTTCCAATGCGGCGAATGCCGCCGTTGCTGCTGCAAACGCCGCTGCTACAGCCGCGAACGCCGCTGCCAATGCCGCTTCTGCCGCAGCACAGGCAGCCAGTGAAGCAGTAAAAGCCACCGCACAAAGCATCAACCAGCAAAATGCCGAGCGCGCTGCCAGGGCTGCACAACCGGCCCCGGTCGCGATTGCAGCACCGGCGCCGGCCAATGCCGCACCGACAAAAGAAGCAAGGCCGGTGGTGGCCATGAGCGCACCCACTGCCAAGGCGCCGTCCGCGACGGCCCCGCTCAACCTGAAAGTAGACGACTCTATCTTCGAGCCGCAGACAGAATCGCTGGAGCCGGTTAACGAGCTCAGCCTGTCCAAACTGTTCGGCATCCGTTTGCTACCGGTATCGGTGAGCCGTGAAATACATAACGAATACCTGAACGTGGATGACCTGGGCAACAGCCTGGTGGAGTCGCCTGCCAATATAGTGCCCACACTGGATATCAAGGCGGCGACCAAAGCGGCCGTGGATTTCAGTCGTGACGTGCGTATCGCAGACTCACGCGTCAACCAGGCCAATTTCCAGTCCAACCAGGCGCGTGCATTACTATTACCTAGCCTGGCGGTGCGCTATGCACGCGGCCGCGAAAATTCCTCCCCCTCTTC
>JAZKEL010000202.1:0-4837 GCA_040387075.1 Pseudomonadota bacterium | reverse complement strand
GCATCTTCAAACATAGGCAGGGTTTTTTCAAGATTGACGATATGAATCTTGTTGCGGTCACCGAAAATGTACGGTGCCATTTTTGGGTTCCAGTAACGGGTTTGATGGCCGAAGTGAACTCCGGCTTCCAGCATTTGACGCATAGTTACAGACATAACAGTCTCCAGTAAGGGTTATAGCTCACATGTACCCAAAAACATCCAATATTATTGGACACCCTGTACGGGGCACATGATGTATTTTTAAAGCTAAATTAAAAGTGGATTACTTAGGCGTTACCTAATCCCGCGTTCTCAAGAGTGGCTCCTAATAAACGGGTGCAGTATGCTAACATAAGCACCTATTTGAACTCAAGGAAAACCTAAGCCAGATGCCGCATTGACGACTGGCTTCATGCATTATGGCAATTACGATTAAAAACGAACTCGATATCGCAAAAATGCGGGTCGCCGGCAAACTGGCTTCGGAAGTACTGGATTTCATCACCCCGCACGTCCAACCCGGCATAACTACCGGCCAATTAGACAAGCTCTGCCATGACTATATAGTCGACGTACAGAAGGCCATCCCCGCACCGCTGAACTATGCCCCGCCCGGCCATGTGCCCTACCCCAAGTCGATCTGCACCTCGGTCAACCACCAGATCTGCCACGGCGTACCCGGCGAAAGGATATTGAAGAACGGCGATGTGGTGAACCTGGATATTACGGTAATCAAGGATGGTTACCATGGCGATACCAGCCGCATGTTCTATGTAGGAGAGCCCTCCATCCAGGCAAAACGCCTGTGCGAAATCACCTACGAATGCATGTGGCTGGGAATCGCAAAAGTGAAACCAGGCGCAACCCTGGGCGATATAGGCTTTGCCATCCAGACCTACGCAGAGAAGAACGGGTTTAGCGTAGTACGTGAATTTTGCGGTCACGGCATAGGCAAGAAATTTCATGAAGACCCGCAGGTGCTGCATTACGGCAGGCCCGGCACAGGACTTAAACTGCAAGCTGGCCTGATATTCACGATCGAGCCAATGATCAACGCCGGCAAGCGCGACATCAAGCAGCTTGGTGACGGCTGGACGATCGTCACCAAGGACCACAGCCTATCTGCGCAATGGGAACATACTGTGCTGGTGACGGAAACAGGCTATGAGGTATTGACGGTTTCAGCAGGAACGCCTGCGGTACCGAGTATCGTTTAACCATGGCTGGTCGCCAGTCAACAACGCCGCTTCAGCAACTGGTGCCTGCGTGGCGTCAGCGCCTGAAAGCCGAGCAGGTCGAATTGCAAGCGGAGTTCGAGACTGGAGGCGACGTCAGGCGTTTACTGCAATTGCAGTCGCGGATGGTCGACGCCCTGCTACGCGAAATATGGCAGCAGGCAGCACTCTCTTCGCAAGTCAGCCTCATCGCGGTCGGCGGTTATGGTCGCGGCGAGCTTTTTCCGTACTCCGATGTCGACCTGCTTATCCTCCTGCCGGACAGCTTTGAATCTTCACTTAACCAGCAAATAGAAGCCGTGGTGGGCATATTCTGGGATGTGGGCCTGGCAGTAGGCCATAGCGTACGTACGCTCAAAGAGTGCACAGTTGAAGCCGCCAATGACATCACCGTACAAACCAACATGCTGGAAGCACGCCACCTTATCGGCAACCAGGCCCTCTATAGAATATTCAAGTCAACTATCAAGCATGGCATGGACATCGAAGCCTTCTTTGAAGCCAAGATGCACGAGCAGGATCAGCGACATGCCCGTTTTAACGACACCGCCTATAACCTGGAACCCAATATAAAAGAAAGCCCCGGCGGTTTACGTGACCTGCAGAATGTGATGTGGATAGCCCGCAGCCTGGGACTGGGGGATAGCTGGAACTCGCTGGTCAAGCATGAGCTGATCAGCAATACGGAAATGCGCCAGATCCGGCGGCATGAAAATCACCTGCAGATGCTGCGGGTGCGCTTGCACTACCTGGCGCATCGCCGGGAAGACCGCCTGATTTTTGATTTCCAGAATGAGCTGGCCGGCCAGCTGGGCTACATAAACAGCGGGCGCCGTCGTGCCAGCGAACAGTTGATGCATGGTTATTACCGCAGCGCAAAATTCGTCAGCCTGATGAATGAGATACTGCTGCAATTATTGAAAGAGATGATTTATCCCAGGCGCCACCGGATCCATCACATCAATGAACATTTCGAAGCCAGCAATGACCTGCTCGAAGTAAAGTCGACCACCCTGTTGCAACGCAATCCCTCTTCCATTCTCGAGCTCTTCCTTATATTGGCAAAGCATCCCGAGCTAACCGGGATGAGCGCCAACCTGCTGCGCACCCTGCATCGCGTAAAAAAACTGGTGAACCGTGAATTCCGCCAGAGTCCCGTTAATAAAGCCCTGTTTCTGGAAATCCTGCAGCAGCCGCATGGTGTGACCGAGGCGTTGAAACGCATGAACCGCTACGGCATACTCGGCAACTATATCCCCGCATTCGGCCGCATCATCGGCCAGATGCAGCATGACCTCTTCCACGTCTATACCGTAGATGAACATATCCTCAACGTGCTGCATAATTTGCACCGCTTTTCAGAAGAGCGGCACGCACACGAATTTCCATTGTGCAGCAAACTGTTTTCGGAGTTCGATGCCCCCTACCTGCTTTACCTGGCGGCATTGTTCCATGACATCGCCAAGGGCCGCGGTGGCGACCACTCCACATTAGGCACCATTGATGCACGCAAATTCTGCAGGGCGCATGGCCTGAGCAAAGCCGATAGCAATCTTGTAGCATGGCTGGTGGAGTCGCACCTGGTGATGTCCAGTACGGCACAGAAATCGGATTTATCGGATCCCGCCGTCATTGAGTGGT
Organism: Pseudomonadota bacterium; assembly: GCA_040387075.1. GTDB lineage: Bacteria > Pseudomonadota > Gammaproteobacteria > Burkholderiales > Methylophilaceae > DATHXC01. The sequence goes on along the minus strand of JAZKEL010000202.1, from coordinate 1,980 downwards.
TCTCCATCATAGTCAGGGATGAATACCGGCTCACTGCGCTATACCTGCTTACTGTTGCCGACATCCGCGGCACCAGCCCGAAGGTATGGAATGCCTGGAAAGCCAGGCTTCTGGAAAACCTGTTCATTACCACCCGGCGGCTCCTGAGGAACGCAGATGGCGCGATCGAAGATGAACTGCAGATACGGCAAGGGCACGCAGAAAAAATACTCAGTCATTACGGCGTCATGCATAAAGACTATGAATCGCTTTGGGCCAAACTGGGCAAGCTGTACTTCGTGCGGCATCAAAGCCAGGAAATAGCCTGGCATAGCCGGCTTCTGCTCACCCACGTGAATACGGATAATCCCATCGTAAGGGCACGGCTAAGCCCCGATGGGGATGGTATCCAGGTAATGATATACACGAGGGACAAGGACGACCTGTTCGCCAAGATATGTAGTTTCTTTGAGCGTGCCGGTTATACGATTGTGGAAGCCAAGGTACATACATCGCAGCACGGTTATGCGCTTGATACCTTTCTTGTTCTGGATCAAAGTGATAGAACAATACGTTATCGTGATTTATTAAGTTATTTTGAATATGAACTTACTCAGAAACTGCTCAGGGACGAGGCTGCCGAGTTGCCGTTATCCGGTCGCCTGAGTCGCCAGGTGAAGCATATGCCGATCAAGGCTACGATAGTCATTACGCCCGACCAGGGCAGCAATAACCATGTGCTGGAAATCATCGCCGGCGACAGGCCGGGCCTGCTTTCGACATTGGCCCAGACATTCCTGCAGCAGGGAATCCACCTGCAAACCGCTAAGATCAACACGTTGGGAAAAAGAGCGGAAGACACATTCCTCATCTCTTCCAAAAACGGCAAACGCCTGGAGGATAAGGACATTGAGACATTGCGCCATGCGCTATCAGACAAATTCTGACGCTTGCATTATCAATGAGATGAATAATTAGGGTCAGGCTTATGGCATAGCCTTAAATCAATTCAAGCAACTCCCCTACATGCTCCACCAGGTAATCTGCGCCCCATTCCCGGGGCCTGTCAGTAGCATCGATATATCCATACAGCGCAACCACGGTAGGCATGCCGGCCGCCCTGCCCGCCTGGATATCACGTTCAGCATCGCCGATATAAATAGCATTTGAAGGTAAAAACTTGGCCTGGTCACATGCAAGAAACAGCGTATCGGGATAGGGTTTTGCGCGTTCGGCATCGTCGCAGCAGACTACGCATACCGCCCTGTCGTATAAGCCGATTGCCTGTAGCAAAGGCTCGGTGAACCGGCGCGGTTTATTGGTCACGACGCCCCACCCCAGATTTCTCGCCTCTATTGTGGCAAGCAATTGTTCCATACCTTCGAACAAGACAGGCGCGCGCTTGAAGACTTCATCGTACAACGCCAGGTATTCAATGCGCATAGCGTCAAAACTGGCATCATCCGGCGTAATGTCGAAGCCAAGCGCCAGCAAACCCTTTGAACCATGGGATGCATAAGGCCGTATCTCACTTTGCGGCAGCGCCTGCAAACCATGGCGCTCACGCTGCATATTCAGCGCCAGGCCCAGGTCTGGTGCGGTGTCCAGCAACGTGCCGTCGAGGTCGAACAGAATCAGGTCTGGCAAAATGCGCCCTTATTTACTGGTATGCAGGATATAGTTTACGGAAACGTCGTCACCGAGCGAATATTGTTTCGTCAATGGGTTATACGTCATGCCCTTCATGCCATTAACCGTCAGGCCTGCATTTCTGGCCCATGCAGCAAGCTCGGATGGCTTGATGAATTTCTCATACTCATGCGTGCCGCGTGGCAGCATATTGAGTACATATTCGGCACCTATCACGGCGAATAGGTAGGCCTTAGGATTGCGATTTATCGTAGAGAAGAAAACGGTACCGCCTGGCTTAACCAGACGGGAACAGGCAGCCACGATGGCAGCCGGATCGGGTACATGCTCCAGCATCTCCATGCAGGTCAC
>JAZKEL010000201.1:0-5929 GCA_040387075.1 Pseudomonadota bacterium | reverse complement strand
CCTTTCCATGAATTCATCAGCCGCCATGGCCTGCAGTCGGCGCTATTGATCCTGGCGTTTATCTTCTTCTACAAATTGGGCGATAGCATGGCGACCGCGCTGGCTACGCCGTTTTACCTGGACATGGGCTTCAGCAAGACCGAGATCGGCGTCATCGCCAAGAATGCAGGCTTATGGCCCAGCGTCATCGGCGGGCTACTGGGCGGCGTGTGGATGATCCGGCTGGGCATCAACCGGGCCTTGTGGCTGTTCGGCATCGTGCAGATGGTCGCCATCCTGGGCTTTGCGTGGCTGGCCACGGTCGGCCACAGCGTACTCTGGCTGGGCATCGTGATCGGCATTGAAGCCATGGGTGTAGGCCTGGGCACGACCGCCTTTGTGGCGTATATCGCCCGCAATACACATCCGCTATACACCGCCACGCAGTTTGCCCTGTTCACCAGCCTGGCAGCCGTGCCCAGGACATTCGCCAATGCCGCCACTGGGTATATGGTGGAGAGCCTGGGCTGGTTCCACTTCTTCCTGGTGTGTTTCATATTTGCCGTGCCCGGCATGCTGCTGCTGATGAAAGTGGCGCCGTGGAACGAGAATGCAGAAGCGACGGATGTGTTCGCCAAATAATCCGACCCGCAACACCCGCATGTAAGGACTGGCCGGCAACGACGACTAATGGTTTTAACCGTTCACTTGAACCCATGAATCGAGTCCGCCATGAAACCAGTGCCTGTCGCCGCATTATTCACCCTGCTTTTCAGCGTCATCCAGCCAGCAGTCGCCGACTGCATGGCGAAAAGCGGTAAACAATCTGTCCCGCTGCTTGAGCTTTATACCTCCGAAGGTTGCAGCAGCTGCCCGCCTGCGGATAAGTGGATGAGCAGCCTGGCAGTGAATGGTTATGACAGTAGCAAAGTAGTGCCTCTAGCCTTCCATGTGGATTACTGGGATTACATCGGCTGGAAAGACCATTACGCCAAAGCCAGCTACAGCGAACGGCAGCGCAAGGTGAACGCACTCGGCGGCTCAACCTTCGTATATACGCCGCAGACCACCTTGAACGGCAAGGATTTTCGATGGGGACAAGCATCACGATTTAACGATGCCCTGGCAACCGCACAGAATAAGGCTGCCAGGGCATCTATTACTATCGGGATGAGCACTGTAGCGATCGGCAGCGCCGGCGACAAAGCCACTGTGGAAGTGATCGCCTATGCAACCCAAGCAGACGATGCCAAACGCGCGGATGCCTACATCGCGATTTACGAAAATAAGCTGAAAAGCGAAGTGAATGCCGGTGAAAACTCGGGCCGGCAGCTCCAGCATGATTATGTGGTGCGTGAACTGTACGGTCCATACCGGCTGGATGAAACGACAGCGGCCGACGGAAAACTGCAGCAGTCTTTCGCGCTCGGCCCGCAATGGAAGAACCGCGATATCGGCATCGCCGCTTTTGTGCAAAACAGGACGAGCGGCGAAGTACTGCAGGCGCTCAGCCTGAAAGCCTGCCTCGAGTAAGCCGCCCTGCCAGCACGAGGTTATTCGCCCGGCGAATAATCGTAGTCGATGATGAGGGGGGCGTGATCGGAAAAACGCTGGGTCTTATAGATCTCGGCACGCCTGGCCGTCAGCGCCAGCCTTGAGGTGGCCACCTGGTAATCGATGCGCCAGCCCACATTCTTGGCCCAGGCCTGGCCGCGGTTGCTCCACCATGTATAGCCTTCATCGGTGGCATCGGGATGCAGCGCCCGGTAAACGTCGACCCAGCCGAGTTCGCCGAATATGCGCGTCATCCAGGCACGCTCCTCCGGCAGGAAGCCGGAATTCTTCTTATTGCCTTTCCAGTTCTTGAGGTCGGCCTCGGTATGCGCGATATTCCAGTCGCCGCACACCACGACGTCGCGCCCGCTGGCCAATAGTGCGGTCAAGTGGGGATAAAACCGTTCCATCACGCCGAACTTCACGTTCTGCCGCTCTTCGCCGCTGGAACCGGACGGCAGGTACAGGGAGATCACGCTGAGGTTGCCGAACTGCAATTCTAGATAGCGGCCTTCGGCATCGATATCGGCATGGCCCAGGCCTTCGATCACCACGTCCGGCTTGGTGCGGCTGTAGATGCCGACGCCGCTGTAGCCTTTTTTCTCGGCATAGTGGAAATGGCCGAAATAACCGTGCGGACTCAGCATCTCAGGCGTCAGGTCAGCCGCCTGCGCCTTGAGTTCCTGCAGACAAAAAATGTCACCATCCTGCTGCTGCATCCAGGAAAAAAAGCCTTTATTCACCGCGGAGCGAATACCATTGAGGTTTGCAGTTATAATTTTCAACGAATCCAGCCTCTTATTATAAAAATACTTGAAAAATACTTCGGAAAATACGTTGAGCATGCCTGAAGCACCATTACCCAATATAGACGAGTTTATCGAATTTGCGATACAAAAGCAGGTACTGCGGTTTGGCGAATTCAAAACCAAGGCCGGGCGTTTAAGCCCGTATTTTTTTAATGCAGGCCTGTTCAACGACGGCGAGAGCCTGATGAAGCTGGGCGAATTCTACGCTGCTTCTATTGAAAAATCGGGCATCCAGTTCGACATGCTGTTTGGCCCAGCCTATAAAGGCATCACCCTGGCAGCCAGCGTCGCCATCGCCTTCGCGCGTCAAGGCCGCAACATTCCGTATGCGTACAATCGCAAGGAAGCCAAAGACCATGGCGAAGGCGGCACCCTGGTAGGTGCGCCATTGACCGGCAATGTCCTCATCATCGATGACGTCATCTCAGCCGGCACCTCGGTGCGCGAATCGGTGGAGATGATTAAGGCCAGCGGCGCCGTACCCTGCGGCGTGGCCGTGTCCATAGACCGCCAGGAGCGCGGGCTGGGGGCCTTGTCTGCGGTACAGGAAGTTGAAAAAAACAACGGCATCCCGGTCTGCAGCATCGCCAACCTAAGCTCACTGATTAATTATTTACACAAACAGGTCAACATGTCGCAGAATTCCGGCGTTACTGAACATATTGGCAACATCGAACGCTACCGCGCCGAATACGGCGTGGATTAACCCAACCATACGGACACCTATGCCGGCGCTTAAGATATGGATCATCAGGACTCTATTTGCATGCTTGCCTGCCTGTGCCTTAATGAGCCCGTTCATCAGCCATAGTTTTGCAGCAGAATCGGCAAAACCCAACACCAATAAAATCAATAAGTGGGTAGACGACAAGGGCGTGACGCATTACGGGGATACGCTGCCGCCGCAATACAACAACAATAACAGCGTGATCAATTCACGCGGGATAGTGATCAAGCGGAACGATCCCAAATCCTATAAACCGGAATTGTCGCCGGAAGAGATAGAACAGGCCAGGCGCGACCGTGCCCTGCTTGCTTCATTCACGAATGTGCAGGAGATCGACCTGGCCCTGGGCCGTCATTTGCAGATGGATGAAATCACCATCCAGGGTTTGCAACAGCGGCGAACAACTGCCGTGAAGCAACTGGAATCCAACCAGAAATTTGCGGCCGGTTTCGAAAACCGCAAAAAACCTGTTCCGGCCGATGTGACCAAGGACATACAAGACAACCAGGCGGAAATCGGCCGCATTGATGCGCAGATCCAGCAACAGAAAGACAATGTGGTCACGACCAGGAAGAAATTCGAGGCCGATAAACAACGTTTTACCGAACTCAAGGCCAACGCCGGCAAGTAATTGCCTACCTGGTGAAACCAGTCCGCTACAAGTCCTTAACCAGCCAGTTTCTTCCTTAGCACCTCATTCACTTGCGCAGGGTTGGCCTTGCCTTTCGAAGCCTTCATGGCTTGCCCGACCAGCGCATTGAACGCCTTTTCCTTGCCGGCCCTGAATTCCTCCACCATGGCAGCGTTTGCCGCCAGCACCTCGTCGATGATGGCCTCGATGGCACCACTGTCAGAGACCTGCCTGAGGCCTTTCTGCTCAATGATGCTATCCGCATCGCCTTCGCCCGCCCACATCGCCTCGAACACCTGCTTGGCGGCATTATTGGAAATGGTGCTGTCGCCGATGCGCTTGAGTAGTTGTGCCAGCGCCAAGGGCAAAATAGGAGAATGCTCGATGCGCTTGTCTTCCGCATTCAGTTTTGCAGCCACGCTGCCCATGACCCAGTTGGCCGCTATCTTGGCATCCGCGCCAGCATCCACCACGGCTAAAAAGTACGCGGCGATATCGCGTGATGCAGTCAGCGCTGCAGCATCGTAAGCCGCCAGGCCGTAAGCCTCCACCAGCCTGGATTTCAGCGCTTCCGGCAATTCCGGCATATCGGCCTTGACCGCGTTGATGTCCGCCTCTGAAATAGCCAGCGGCAATAAATCAGGGTCGGGGAAATAGCGGTAATCGTTGGCCTCTTCCTTGGAGCGCATGGCGCGCGTCTCGCCTGTATCTGGGTTGAACAGCACCGTTGCCTGCTGGATAGTGCCGCCGTCTTCCAGCGTCTCTATCTGCCAGCGTGTTTCGTATTCGATCGCCTGCTGCATGAACTTGAACGAGTTGAGGTTCTTGATCTCGCGGCGGGTGCCCAGCGTTTCCGTGCCTTTCTTGCGCACCGATACATTGACGTCGCAACGGAAGCTGCCTTCCTGCATATTGCCGTCGCAGATGCCTATCCATTGCACCAGTTCGTGCAGCTTCTTGGCATAGGCGACCGCTTCTGCAGCCGAACGCATATCCGGCTCGGTGACGATCTCCAGCAACGGCGTACCTGCGCGGTTAAGGTCGATCCCGGTCAGCCCGTCGAAATCCCCATGCAATGATTTACCGGCGTCTTCTTCCAGGTGGGCGCGGGTGATGCGCACGATCTGTTCCTGGTCGCCGACCTGGATGGTCATGGCGCCCTTACCGACCACCGGCAGTTCGTACTGGCTGATCTGGTAGCCTTTAGGCAGATCGGGGTAGAAATAATTCTTGCGCGCAAATATCGAGCGGGGCGCGATTTCCGCATTGACCGCCAGGCCGAACCGGATGGCACAGCGCACGGCTTCCTTATTCAGCACCGGCAATACGCCCGGCAATGCCAGACTGACCACGCAGGCCTGCGTGTTCGGTTCGGCACCGAACGCGGTGGAGGCCCCTGAAAAAATCTTGGTCCTGGTTTGCAGCTGGGTATGCGTTTCCAGCCCGATGACGACTTCCCATTCCATGCTTATATTCCTTCTGGCATACGCGTATGCCAATCTGTCGCTTGTTGATACGCGTGGCCGACATTCAGCATGCGCGCTTCGTCGAAATAGTTACCGATCACCTGGATGCCGACCGGCAACGATTTGCCGTCCTGTTCTACAAAGCCAGCCGGTATGCTCATGCCGGGCAAGCCGGCCAGGTTAACGGCGATGGTGTACAGGTCTTCCAGGTACATGGCGACCGGGTCATTGGTCTTTTCGCCGCTGCGGAACGCCGGCCCGGGTGAGGTGGGGCCCATGATCACGTCGCACTGGGTGAATGCCTTGGCGAAGTCCTCGGCGATCAGGCGGCGAATCTGCTGGGCTTTCAGGTAATACGCATCGTAATAGCCCGCGCTCAGCACATAGGTGCCGATCAGGATGCGGCGCTTCACTTCGGCGCCGAAGCCTTCGGCGCGGCTCTTGCAATACATGTCCATCAGGTCGGTGTATTCAGCGGCGCGGTGGCCGTAGCGTACGCCATCGAAACGCGACAGGTTGCTCGACGCCTCAGCCGGTGCCAGCACGTAATACACCGGGATGGAAAGCATGGTATTGGGCAGGCTGATATCGACGATTTCGGCGCCCAGCCTGCGGTATTCGTCGATGGCGGCATGGATCACCTTGGCGACATCGGCATTCAGGCCTTCCGCGAAATACTCCTTGGGCAACCCCACTTTCAGCCCGGCCAGCGGTTTGTCTGCAGACTCGTGCTTAACAAGATCACGCGTGTAATCCTCTTTTT
>JAZKEL010000200.1:2454-3695 GCA_040387075.1 Pseudomonadota bacterium | reverse complement strand
AGTCGGCCAGTTCGATGAAGTGCATCAGCTCTTCGCCGTTGAACATGGGCAAGCCCTGGCCAGGGTCGAACAGGAAAGGGATGCCTGCTTCATGGCACTCGCGCGCATGCTGGAACATGCCATCGCGGCCATCCGGGGCGATGATGGCGAGCGTTACATCCGTCGTATCTTTCACGCTGTTCTGGTGCGATTCGTTCATGGCGCCGGGGTGGAAGGCAGTGATCTGGTTATCATCGAGGTCGGTGGTGATAAAGGCCTGGGCAGTGAAGTTGCCGGGGATGCTTTTGATATGCGTGCTGGCGATGCCGTTGCTATCCAGCCAGCTGGTGTAAGGAGCGAAATCTTCCCCCACCGTCGCCATGATCAACGGCTTATCCTGCAATAGATTCATGTTGTAAGCGATGTTACCGGCCGTGCCGCCGAACTCACGGCGCATTTCCGGCACCAGGAACGCGACGTTCAGCATGTGGATTTTTTCCGGCAGGATATGGTGTTTGAACTTGTCCTGGAACACCATGATGGTATCGAATGCGAGCGAGCCGCAGATAAGGGTTTGCATGTCTATTTGATCTATTCGTGGGTAGGGAGGTACTCATTATCCCGAGCAACTGCGCTGTAGGCAAGTTTGCGAAGGCCATCGCTGCGAAGATGGCGGATACAGCCGGAAATGAGGTTAATGCTTAGGTGCGGTGTCGATGAGGATCTTAGCGGCTTTTTTGGCGTACTTGATGGCGCCGGAACCGCGTTTCATCTGCTCGGCCTGCATGGCGCCTTCGATCAGCAGCGATAATTGGAGGGCAAGGCCGTCCGTGTCTTTAATGCCGGCATCTGCCGCTAACGAGGCAATGTAGTGCTTGAACTGGCGTGACTGGTCGGACGATAGACGATGCACGGCATTTTCTTCATTGGGGAATTCTGCAGCTGCCTTGATGAACGCCATGCCGCGAAAATCCGGCGCGGTGATCCACTCTTCAATCGAGTCGAACAGCTTCTGCAGTTTTTCGGCAGGCTGCCTTGTGTTCTGCGCCAGCTTGTCATTCAGCCAGGTTTCAAACTCATGGTGGCCTTTCTGCAGTACTTCCAGGATCAATTGTTCCTTGCTGTGGAAATATTTGTACAAGGTCATCTTGGTGGTGCCGGCGACGGCGACGATGGTATCGACACCCGTAGAATTGATGCCCCGGGTCTGGAACAGATCGGTAGCCACATTCAGGATTTTGTCGCGCAGGATAGACATTCGG
>JAZKEL010000200.1:0-2354 GCA_040387075.1 Pseudomonadota bacterium | reverse complement strand
GCATTATCCGGCACCTTGCCGCCGACCACATTTTCGATGTACACGCGTTTGTCTGCATCCGGTATCTGCAGGGCCTCCACATATTGGCAATCGCCGTGGCGCATCTGTTCCACCGAGGCATACATGTCCGCGGCATGTTTTGGGCTGGGTGTCGTGTCGGGTTCAAGCTGGGTCTGGGGCGTAGGCGATACCACTGCGGCTACCTGCTGGTTATTGACATAGGGAGCATGCTGATAGAGGAATAATCCGCTGGCTGCAATGATCGCCATCATGCAGGCTGCCATGCCGTAAACAACCGGTTTGGACTTGAAGACATCACGCTCCGTCTGGGCTTTGATCAATGCGTTTGCGGCCAGTTTTGCATGGGTGAAGTTGGTATGGTCGCCAGCTTTCAGGCTTTCCTGCAACGCACCCAGCGCAATGAAGTACAGCTGTTGCGCCAATGCTTCCGGCAGTTGCGCACCGCAGGCCTGTGCCTCTTCGGTGAGGTAGGAAATAAGGTGATCCGGTGCATCGGGGTTTGCAGGCAAGTGGTTTGTGGCACCCTGGGGCTGCTGGATGGAGGCGCGGATATTCGGCGCATCTGCCCAGTCGGACAGGATATCGAACAGGCTCAACAGCCTTTCCTGTGGCGAGGCGCCTGATTTCCTTAGCATCCTGATCAGCCAGGCAGAGTTGAGTATATCCATATCCTGTACCTAGAAAGGCTTTGCTATCAAAATGGCTTTACCACCACCAGGATGACGATGGCCACCAACACCAGTACTGGAGCCTCGTTCAGCCAGCGGTAAAACACGTGGCCGTGCCGGTTGCGGTCATGCTTGAAGTCGAGCAACAGCTTGCCGCAATAGACGTGGTAGATCACCAGCAACAGTACAAGCGCCAGCTTGGCATGCAGCCAGCCGCCGCTGAACCCGTAGCCTCGCCATAGCCACAGGCCAAACCCAATCGTGAGTATCGCGCCTGGCGTCATGATGCCGAAAAAGAGCTTGCGTTCCATGATCTTGAACCGGGCAATGCTGGGCGCGTCCTCCGACATGGCGTGGTAGACGAACAGGCGCGGCAGGTAAAACAGGCCGGCGAACCAGGTCACCATGAATATGATGTGGAAGGCTTTAATCCAGAGCATACGAAACCCCGGGCATCAGGCTTTATCCGCCAGCTGGCTATCCAACAGCGCATGCAGCGATGCGAAATCCAGTTCGCCGATCACCTTGCGGATGATCCTGCCTTCTTTATCGATCACAAACGTGGTGGGCGTCAGGTTGACCTCGTCAAAGCTGGTGGAGACCTCGCTCAGGCCGTCATGCATGACCAGGAACGGCAGCGCATTCTTTTTGACGTAATTCAGTACCTGGCTGGGTGGGTCATAGGGCATGGCGACCGCCACGATCTCCAGGCCTTTGGCATGGTAATCATGATAGGTCTGGATCAATGCGGGCATTTCCGCGATGCACCCAGGGCAATCGGTGGCCCAGAAATTCACCAGCACTATCTTGCCCTTGAGCTCATCCAGCCTGATATTTTTGCCTTCTATCGTGGTGAACGTCACTGGCGGGGCTGCAGTCTTATGATTCAGGCTGAACACCAGGAAAGCCAGCAGACCCAATATGGCAACGGGGATGATGAGCCTACGTGCTGAACGGAATGGGGAGGTGAGTAATTGCTTCATGATGTTCTAAACCTTGGGGTTGCTATTGTGGTGTCTTTTGCCGACTTTGTCATCCGCATGTCATGCATGCGAGTTGTTGCGAACCGTTATCATTTAAGCCTTTGCGAGCAATACCCATACTCAAGCCGCGCTTAATTTGTGGCCTTGCCGATGATATAATTGAATCTTTGCTTCACGTGAAAAACCATGTCTACCCGCTTACGCGAAATCCCCTATAACTACACCTCATTCTCTGACCGCGAAATCGTCATTCGATTCCTTGGTGAGGAAATCTGGGACGTGCTCAATACACTCCGTGGCGAACGCAAGACCGGCCGTTCCGCGCGCATGCTGTTCGAGGTGCTGGGCGACCTGTGGGTGATAACGCGTAACCCCTACATCCAGGATGATCTGGTCGAGAATAAAAAACGCCGGCTATCACTGATTGCTGCATTGCATCACCGCATCAAGGCGATCGATGACCGCAGCCAGGATAATCCGCTGGTGCTGAAACTGATCGAGGCGGCCAAGGGTGCAGTCAATGCCTTTGAGAAAGAGTTCCGCGAAATCTACGATTTGCGCAAGAAAGCGCTGGCGAAGCTTGGCAAGATTACGCGCAAGGACAATATCCAGTTCGACGGACTGGCGCGCGTATCGCATGTGACCGATGCCACCGACTGGCGCGTGGAATATCCCTTCGTCG
>JAZKEL010000199.1:1638-3816 GCA_040387075.1 Pseudomonadota bacterium | reverse complement strand
TCCAGGGCGCGCTGGAGGTCGCGCCGGAACCCAGCGGCCAGGCGGGCCTGCACCAAACGCCTGGCCGACGCCTCCAACGGCAAAACCCTGCTGGTCATCACGCACCGGTCATCGCTGTTCGAGTTGATCAGCCGCATCATCGTGATCGACGGCGGCAAGGTGGTGGCAGACGGCAATAAAGAGCAGGTGATCGATGCGCTGCGCACCGGCAAAGTGGGTAAGTCGGCATGAGCCGGATACTTTTCAAGCTGCTGGGCGGCGTTCATCACTTCTTCAATAACCGCGGCTGGCTGACCAGGCCGGTACACCTGCTGCTGGAACGATGGGCGCCCACCAAGACCGAGGAGGAACTTGATTGGGAGACGCAAGCGGAGATCGCCATGCTGGACCAGGCCCCGTTACGTGCCAAGAAGATCCTGTACTGGATGATCGGCGTACTGGTCGTCCTCGTGGTATGGGCGGGATACACCGAGATAGACGAGGTGACGCGCGGGGAGGGCAGGGTCATTCCGTCCAAACAGGTGCAGGTCATCCAGTCGCTGGATGGCGGCATCGTCACCAATATCCTGGTGCATGAAGGCCAGACCGTCACCGTTGGCACTCCGCTGATCCGCATAGACGAAACGCGTGCGATCTCGTCCTTGAGGGAGAACCAGTCCCAATACCTTTCGCTGGCGGCACGCCAGGCCAGGCTGCAGGCGCTAGCGGAAGGTAACGCATTTAATCCGCCGCCGCAGGTGCAGAAAGACGCACCGGAAATCTACTCCCAGGAATACGGGCTGTATCTGTCTAGCAAGGATGCACTCGCTTCGCAGGTCGGCATCGCCCGTGACCAGTTGACGCAACGCCAGCGCGAATTGACCGAGGTGCGGGCCAAGCTTGAGCAGGCCGAGCGCGGGCTGGAACTGGCCAGTCGCGAACTCGCCGTTACCCGGCCGCTGCAGGCCAGCGGTGCGGTCTCGGAAGTGGATTTGCTGCGCCTGGAACGCGATACCGCGCGATTGCAGGGCGACCGCGACCAGGCGAGGGCACAGATACAGCGCGTGCAGGCCGCTATCGCAGAAGCCAGCCGCAAGATCAGCGAGACGGAACAAAGCGCACGCAGCAAGGTGCGCGCGGAGCTGTCGGAGACCACCGCCAAGCTGAACAGCCTGACCGAGACCAGTGTGGCGCTCAATGACAAGGTGGTGCAGTCGACCCTGAAGTCGCCGGTGAACGGCACGGTCAGCCGCCTGTTCTTCAATACCGTCGGCGGCGTCATCCAGCCTGGTAAGGAAGTGATGGAAGTCGTGCCCAGCGACGATGCGCTGGTGCTGGAAACCAAGATACTGCCCAAGGATATTGCGTTCATCACCCTGAACCAGAAGGCCTCCGTCAAACTCACCGCCTACGATTACACCATTTACGGCACGCTGGAAGCTAAGGTGGACGGGGTCGCTGCGGACTCCGTCATCGATGAGAAAGGCAATGCCTATTATGTGGTGCGCGTGCGCACGCTGGAATCAACCCTGGGCAAAGGCTTGCCGATCATTCCGGGCATGATGGCACAGGTGGATATCATGACCGGCAAGAAGTCGGTACTTTCCTACCTATTGAAACCGGTACTCAAGGCCCGCTCCTACGCCTTTACGGAGCGATGAGGAGGTATCCGGCAGGCAATCCAGTTCTTCGCTGAAGAGTCTTGCCTGAGTAAGTTAATCCTGGTTATTGGCGAACGATCTCGACCCTGCGGTTCAGCGGGTTGCCTTTCACAGGATCGTTTGCGGCGATGGGTTGGGAAAACCCATACCCGATGACCGTCAAGCGGCCGGCATCCACTCCCTTGCTGGCAAGGTAGTCGCTCACCGCCTGTGCGCGCCGCTGCGAAAGAGCCAGGTTATAGCGCTCGCTCGATGTATCCCGTTTATCGGTATGGCCGCCGATGACCAGTTTTACATTGCCCCATGACTTAATGGTCAAAATCGCATGGTCAAGGGCGGGAAGCGAAGCGGACTTGAGCGTTGCACTGCTAGGTTCGAATTCGACATCGAGCACTATCTTGCCAGGCAGTTCGGCAGTGGCAGTCCTGGCTGCAGCCATCCTGTCACTGGCGAAAGAGCCGGTGTTGAGCGGTTTGGCATTGGCAAGCAGTGCTGCTTTGTCGATCTGTGGAATATCCGGCGCCACTGCCTGGCAGGT
>JAZKEL010000199.1:0-1538 GCA_040387075.1 Pseudomonadota bacterium | reverse complement strand
GCGATCACCAGGGTCTGGCGCGTATCCACGCATGCCTTGTCGCGTAGGTCCTGGGAGGTATTGAGTTTCTCCACTGTCTGGTTGATGAAGGATTTATCGGCGAATCCATTGAACAGGTTGAATGTGGCCGTCACTGCAATGCTGTCTGCTGCTGCCAGGCTGTTTTCACCATTGGAGCTGGCATACAGGTTTTTGGTGCCTTGCAAATCCAGCCGTGGGTAATACCTTCCTTTCCTGGATTCGACTTCCTGCTGGGTGGCGATGATATTTTCTATCGATGCAAGGATATCCGGGTTCTTCTGGTAGGCCTTTTTCAGGGCATCTACCGCGGTAGGCTCGACGCCCGGCACATAAAAGTCTATCCCCGGCAAATCGGCTGGCGGCAATTCGCCAGTCAGCCGCTGGTAACGTGCCGACACGTTTTGCAGGTTGGTGCTTTCTGTCAGCAGGTTCGCTTCAGCCAGTGCCAAGCGGCCGCTGGCCTGTTCCAGGTCGACCCTGCGTGCCACGCCTGCCGTGACACGCTCATTGATCCGGTCGAACAATTGTTTATGCGCGACATAGTTATCCTGCGCATATGCAGATAGCTGCCGAAAACGCTGTACGTCGATATAGGCCCTGATCACTTCCAGCGCCGTATTCTGCATGGAGCTCTGCAGCTCGTAATACCTGACGCGTGCAGCATGGCCTAAGCGGTTCACTTCGCTACGGGTGATAAAGCCGTCGAACAATATCTGGCGTACCACAAATTGCGTCTGGCTATTGGGGTTCTGGGTGTTGCCCAGATTATCGAACACCCTTTCCTGGCTGCGGAAGGTGGAAATAAGGTCGGCGCGCGGGTAATAGCCTGCTCGCGCGGCCTCCTGCTCTTGTTCGGCGGCCCTGAACGTATGGTAGCGAGCCTGCACTTCCGGATTCGCACTGACTGTTCTTTCGATCAGTTGCTGCATGCTGAAGGCGGGCTCTGCCGCCGCCTGCAAGGGTATAAGCAGGGCAAAACACAACACTGTTTTCTTCCCCGGCCGATCCAGGCGCTGGAGAGCATCGCACCATGAAGCAATGATTTTGTCTGTCTTCCTGCATAACGACCGCCACGGCTTCAGCCGAAGAGCAGGTATGGCGGCACCTTGAGTTGTCGCATATGGATTCGTAACATCGGGCTTCCTGGTCTCGATTTCAGGGCAAATCCAAATTAAAGCGTTCAGGTTTGGCTTCATATCCACGTATCCCATTATTATTTTTGAGGTGTTGTGACTTCATCGACAGAAGCGCAGTTTTTTGCCGAGCTTCGCAGTACTTATCTGGACCGTCCTTACCGCAGTGTTCTCCTTTCATGGTGGGTGGATGATGCAATATTGATTGCGGCTACTGCATCCAATGCCGGCGATTGTTCAGTGTGCTGTCTTAGTCCACCACCAGTTTCTGGGTAGTCAAAAGGTTGGCAATGACCTGCTGGTCATTGGCGAGGCCACTCACCAGGTCTACGCTCTGCAGCACGATCATCTGGTCGTAGCCGTGCGCCACATCGCCAGTCGTGC
>JAZKEL010000198.1:3156-5445 GCA_040387075.1 Pseudomonadota bacterium | reverse complement strand
GGAAGATACCGACAACGCTGATGGCAAACAGCAATGAGCCGAGTATAAGGTAGTGCGACAGGGTAACGGCCATCAGGTGGGCTCCGCTTTATTTTTCTGGTTTGATTTTTCCTGCCTGGAAGTGGTGGTGTCGTCACCAGACTGTGGCGGAGTTTTCTCAGGCGTAGTCGCATCAGCGGTTTTTGGGTAAGGCTTGACCGGCCCGCCGCTACTGGAATCCGCCGGTTCTTTTTTAGGTGCATCGTTGCCGGTGGTATCCGGCCCTTCCAGGATTTCCGCATCTTCACGGTAGCTCGGCATGCTGACCATGCGGATGCGGTCGGCCCGCTTTACCTTGACCTGGTCCGCAGGGTTCATGGATTTGGAATCCTTGCGGTCGCGCAGGGTAAGCGCGATGGCTGCTACGATGGCCACCAGCAGGATGACGGATGCCAGTTCGAACGGCAGCAGGTAATCGGTGTATATCTGGCGGCCCAATTCAGCCGTATTGCTATACCCGGCCAGGTGCTTGGCAGGCTCGGAAATACGCTCCGCGCCGAAGTGCTTGCTGCCCAGGATCATCACCATTTCAATCGCCATCAACACGCCTACCGGCAGGGCAATGGGCAATGCTTCCCAGAAACCTTCGCGCAGTTTGTCGAGGTTGATGTCCAGCATCATCACCACGAACAGGAACAGCACCATGACGGCCCCGACATACACCAGCACCAGCGCGATGGCCAGGAATTCCGCCTCCAGCAGCAGCCAGATACCGGCCGCAGTGAAGAATGCCAGCACCAGGAACAGCGCGGCATGCACAGGGTTGCGTGCCGTGATCACGCGCAGGCCGGCAAACAGCAGGATCGCTGCCAGTGCGTAGAATATGTAGTCTTGGAATATCATGGTTATCGGTATGCCTGCTTATCGGTAAGGCGCATCTGCTGCGCGGTCTGCCGCGATCTGTACTTCATGCTTGTCGCCTACGGCCAGCAGCATTTCCTTGGTGTAGACCAAGTCGCCGCGGCGCTCGCCGTGGTAATCGAATATGCGCGTTTCCACGATGGAGTCCACCGGGCAGGATTCTTCGCACATGCCGCAGAATATGCACTTGGTCAGGTCGATATCGTAGCGGGTGGTACGGCGCGTATTGTCTTCGCGCTGTTCGGATTCGATGGTAATCGCCAGCGCCGGGCAAACGGCTTCGCATAGTTTGCAGGCGATGCAACGTTCCTCACCGTTGGGGTAACGGCGCAATGCATGCAGGCCGCGGAAACGCGGGCTCATGGGCGTGCGTTCTTCCGGGAACTGGATGGTGATCTTGCGCGCGAAGAAATAACGCCCGGTCAGCGCCATGCCCTTGAGCAATTCGATCAGCATCAGGCTGGATACTACGTCTTTGATTTTGGTAAACATAATTAGGCTCTTGTTAATCCATCACTGTTATCTAATGGAACAGATGCGCCAGGGAAGTCTGCATCAATGCGCCGACCACGATGATCCAGACCAGGGTAATCGGTATAAACACTTTCCAGCCTAGACGCATGATCTGGTCGTAACGGTAACGCGGGAACGTAGCGCGGAACCACAGGAAGATAAACAGCAGGAACCCCACCTTGGCGAACAACCAGAAAATGCTGTCCGGCAGGAACGGGACTGGCGACAGCCAGCCACCGAGGAACATCAATGCTGCCAGCATGCACACCAGGTACATATTGGCGTATTCCGCCAGGAAGAATACGGCGAATGCCATGCCGGAGTATTCCACGTGGAAGCCCGCGACGATCTCGGATTCGCCTTCGGCCACGTCGAAAGGCGCACGGTTGGTCTCCGCCACGGCGCTGATGAAGTAGACGATGAACAACGGGAACAGCGGCAGCCAGTACCATTGCCAGAAACCGCCGGCCTGCGCCATGACGATCTTGCCCAGGTTGAGGCTGTTGGCGCACATCAGCACGCCCACCAGCGCGAAACCCATGGCGATTTCATAGGAGACGATCTGCGCGGCCGAGCGTAATGCGCCCAGGAACGCGTATTTGGAATTCGAGGCCCAGCCGGCAATGATGACGCCGTAGACTGCCACAGAGGTCATGGCCAGGATATACAACAAGCCGGCATCCACATCGGCCAGCACCAGCTCCATGTTAAATGGCACGACCGCCCAGGCAGCCAGCGCCGGGGCAATGGCGAGTACCGGCCCGATGAGCGGCCCGGCCCCGGAGATGGCCGCGAAGTGGTGGCCGAACAGCACCCAGCGGTTGGTCGGGTGGTAGTTCTGCCCGTCGTTGAGCCGGTGCGCGGGCGTGACGCGGG
>JAZKEL010000198.1:0-3146 GCA_040387075.1 Pseudomonadota bacterium | reverse complement strand
CACCACCGCCCAGGCAGCCAGCGCCGGTGCAATGGCGAGCACCGGCCCGATAAGGAATAGCGCCTTGCTCGAAGCCGATGGGATAATGATTTCCTTCATCAGCAATTTCAGCCCGTCAGCCAGCGGCTGCAACAGGCCGAAATAACCGACCCGGTTGGGGCCGATACGCACCTGCATGAAGCCGATGACTTTACGCTCTGCCAGGGTAAGATAGGCCACAGCACCCATCAGCGGCGCCACGATGGCCACTATCTTGACCAGTGTCCATACCACGGGCCAGGTTGGGCCGAACAGAGTTTGCAAACTTTCCATCATGCAGCCATTACCTCAACATCGCCCATCAGTTCGCCCAGCTCGGCCGTCGCCGCATGCGCACCGGCAATCCTCACGCAACCGCGTGCCACAAAGTTATCCAGCTTGGCTTTTAGTCTTGCAGTGCCGTTGCCCTGCTTGACGATCACTTCGTCGTTTTCCTGCAGGCCCAGCTTCGCCAGTTGCTCCGCATTCATGGCGGCCACCGGTTCCGCCATGTACTTGGTCTTCTGCAATGGCGGGGAGCGGCGAACGATAGGATCGGCATGATACTGCGACACTTCACCGATACGCTGCAATTTGTCCGACTTGATGATCACGGTGATATCGATGAGTTCACGCAGGTTATTGTTCAGGCTGCGCCATACCACTTGCGAGGGTTTTTCGCCGCCGAACAGTTCGTCTTTCACTTCTTCGCTGCTGTCGAATTCAAAGCCCTGCAGGCCTAAGGTGTTGCCCAATACACGCAATACTTTCCATGCCGGGCGGCATTCTGCCAGCGGCTTGGTGACTGCCTTGAAGCTCTGCACGCGCCCTTCCATGCTCATGAAGGTGCCGGATGTTTCAGTGAACGGGGCAATCGGCAGCAATACATGCGCATCTTTGAGCGCTTCCGACTTATACGCAGTAAGTGCCACCACACATTCCGCCTGGGCCATTGCCTGACGGGCGATCGCAGGGTTGTGGCAATCCAGTTCCGGTTCGATATTCAACAGCAGGTAGGCTTTACGCGGCGTGGCCAGCATTTCCTTGGCATTGAGGCCGATGGCATTGGGCATGGCGCCGACCAGGTGGGCACCCGTGCTGTTGGCGTGCGACGCCAGCAGGCCGAAGGTAGCACCGCACAGCGACGAAATGGCTTCCGCCAGGCTGAACAGTTCGGTAAAGCGCGGGTTATGCTGCGCGATATTGCCCAGGAAGATGCCGGTGCGCGGGCTGATCAGGTCGTAATCCTTGCCATGGCCGGCCAGGCTTTCCGCCATGGCCTGGGTGTTATCCCAGACGCTAACGGTTTCAAGCAGGTCATTCAACGATTTTGGCAGGCATAAAGACAGGCGCTGCAGGCCTGACATGGCCTTGAGTATCTGCGCCAGCACATTCACCATATTGTTCGGCGAAGTGATGGCCTTATGCGTCACCGTCATCAGCGGGTCGTCGCCCAGCGGATTGACGAAGGATAATTCTGCACCGTTGGCGACCGCCTTGCGGATGCGCTGTGCCAGCAGTGGATGTTCGTTACGCAGGTTGCTGCCGATGATGAGGATGCGGTCCATCTCTTCCAGGTCGGGGATGTTGCAACCCATCCATGGCGTGCCCATGCGCTTGCCGTCCATACGGAAATCGGTCTGGCGCAGGCGGTAATCCACGTTGTCGCTGCCGAGGCCGTGCGCGACCTTTTTAGCGAGAAAAATTTCTTCCATGGTGCTGTTCGGCGAAACCAGCACTCCCAGCTGCTCACTGCCGTCTTTCTCGACGATTTCCTTGAGATGGCTGGCGGCGAATTCCAGCGCGGTCTTCCAGTCGGTCTCATGCCATTCGCCATGGTGCTTGATCATGGGCACGGTCAAGCGGTCTGCGCTGTTCAGGCCTTCGTACGAAAAACGGTCGCGGTCGGAAAGCCAGCACTCGTTGATGCTTTCCTTTTCGCGCGGCAGTACGCGCATCACTTTATTATCTTTAATATGCACTTCGATCTGCGAACCCAGGCCGTCGTGCGCCGCTACCGATGGCCGGCGTGTCAGTTCCCAGCTGCGGGCGGAATACCGGAACGGCTTGCTGGTCAGTGCGCCGACTGGGCAAAGGTCGATGATGTTGCCGGACAACTCGGAGTTCACCGATTTATCCACGTAGGCGGTGATCTCCGCGTGCTCGCCGCGGTTGATCAGGCCCAATTCCATCATGCCGCCGACTTCCTTGAGGAAACGTACGCAACGGGTGCACTGGATGCAGCGCGTCATGTCAGTCGAAATGAGCGGGCCGATGTTCTTGTTGAGCACCACGCGCTTTTCTTCGGTATAGCGCGTGCCGCTGGCACCATACGCCACGGCGATATCCTGCAGGTCGCACTCACCGCCCTGGTCGCAGATCGGGCAGTCCAGCGGGTGGTTGATCAGCAGGAACTCCATCACGCTCTTCTGTGCTTCGACCGCGAATTTGGAGCGCGTGAATATCTTCATGCCGTCGGCGACCGGTGTGGCGCAAGCAGGCAAAGGCTTGTTGAACTTCTCGACCTGCACCAGGCACATACGGCAGTTGGCGGCCACGGATAATTTCTTGTGGTAGCAGAAACGCGGGATAGGGATGCCGAGCTTGTCCGCAGCATCGATAATGGTGGTGCCGTGGTCGACTTCGACCTGCTTGCCGTCTATTTCTACATTAAGCATTCGGTTCTGCTCCGTATTTGTCGCTACCGTCTTTGGTATAAATGAGCTCGGAAGGCGGCCCGCCGTTACCCAAATCCGGTTCCTGCATGGTGCTGCTGATGCCGCTGGCCTGCAATGTATCATTTTCCACCATGCTTTTGCCATGCTGGATGTAATACTCGAATTCCGGGCGGAAATGCTTGATGAAGCTCAAGACCGGCGTTGCGGCCGCATCCCCCAGCGCACAGATAGTGCGCCCGGATATGTTGTTGCTGACATCCGTGAGCAAATCCAGGTCTTCCATCTTGCCCTGGCCGTCGACGATGCGTTTAATCACACGGTACAGCCAGCCGGTACCTTCGCGGCAGGGTGTGCACTGGCCGCAGGATTCTTCAAAGAAAAAGTAGGAGAGGCGCTTCAGCGTTTTCACCATGCAGGTGGTTTCGTCCATCACGATCATGGAGCCCGCAC
>JAZKEL010000197.1:1776-3224 GCA_040387075.1 Pseudomonadota bacterium | reverse complement strand
ATCCCTGGAGGTGGTCAGGGCGGTTTCACCGGTGATGGAGATGGTGGAATCCCAATCGCCTGGCGGCTGGTGCAGGATGAACCCCCGATCCGGCTGTACCGGACCGCCGAAGTGAACATGCTCACCGGCGATGGGGTTGTTGCTGAGGTCGAGGTCGATCTGCCCGAACAGGGCATCGAAGGTCATGGACATGGGCCGGTTGATCACCAGGCCGATAGCGCCATCGCTATTATGCTCACAGATATAGGTAACGGATTTTGCGAAACGAGGGTCGGTCATCGCAGGCATCGCAATGAGAAAATGACCGGTAAGATTGACGTTTTCCACGAAATTCATTATCTCATAAGTTGGGGTCAAAAAAAGCCTAAAAACCAGTAAAGCCTAAAACCAGCCAGGCCAACTTATCGAATCTACAGCCTGTCCTGCTTCAGCTATTGTCCAGGTAGCTGGAGACTTCAAGGCCGAACCCGGCCATGCTCGGCATCTTGCGCGGTGTCGCCATCAGCTTCATCTTGCGCACGCCCAGGTCCAGCAGGATCTGCGAGCCGATGCCGTAGTTCCGCAGGTCCTGCCTGGGGCGGATGGCTTCATCCGCCTGCTGGATGCGCGTGAGCAATTCCGTGCCGTCCTCGATACGGTGCAGCATGACGATGACGCCGCAGCCCGCATCGTTGATGGCCTGCATGGCCTGCAGCGTGTTCCACGAGTGCGAGGTGCTGGAGGCATCCAGCAGGTCGAACACGGAAAGCGGCTCGTGCACGCGTACCAGCACCTCCTTGTCGCCGGTGACATCGCCTTTTACCAGTGCCAGGTGCGTTTCATTGGCGATGCGGTCGGCGTAGGCGATCAGGCGCATTTCGCCGTAGGGTGTCTGTATGGTGCGCTCGGCGGCGCGCTCTACCAGCCGCTCGGTCTCGCTGCGGTAGTGGATCAGGTCGGCAATGGTGCCTATCTTGATATTGTGTTTTGCCGCGAATTCGATCAGGTCTGGCAGGCGCGCCATGCTGCCGTCGTCTTTCAGTATCTCGCAGATGACGGAAGCAGGTTCGACACCCGCTAGTGCAGCCAGGTCGCAACCCGCCTCGGTGTGGCCGGCGCGTACCAGCACGCCGCCATTCTCGGCGGCCAGCGGAAAGATGTGGCCGGGGCTGACGATGTCTTTTGCAGTCGCATTCCTGCCCACTGCCGCCTGTATGGTGCGTGCGCGATCCGCTGCAGAGATGCCGGTGGTGACGCCAGTGGCCGCTTCGATGGACACGGTGAAGTTGGTGCGCATGCTGGAACCGTTCTTTTCCACCATGGACGGCAGGTTAAGCTGCTGGCAGCGGGCCTCCGTCAATGTCAGGCAGATCAGGCCGCGGCCGTATTTCGCCATGAAATTGATGTGCTCTGGCGTAGCGAACTGCGCCGCCAGTACCAGGTCGCCTTCGTTTTCGCGATCTTCTTCG
>JAZKEL010000197.1:0-1766 GCA_040387075.1 Pseudomonadota bacterium | reverse complement strand
CTCCAGTGTCGGGCTTACGCAGCAATCGGTCTTTACGCTAGCTAATCTCACGCTTTCTCTCCATTCGTATCCTGCTGCCATTGCGCCATGCGCTCCACATAACGGGCGATCAGGTCTATTTCCAGGTTGACGCGGCTACCCACGCCAAGTTCCTTCAGGGTGGTCATTTCCAGCGTATGCGGGATCAGGTTGACGCTGAAGGTGTCTTTCTCAACCGAGTTCACGGTCAGGCTGACGCCGTCTATGCTGATGGATCCCTTGACGGCGATGTACATGCCCAGGTTGCCGGGCGCACGAACTACCAGTTGCCAGCAGTCGCCTACTTGTTCGAAGCGGAGTGCCTGGCCGACGCCGTCGACATGGCCGCTCACCAGGTGTCCGCCCAGGCGGTCGGAATAGCGCAACGCTTTTTCCAGGTTGACCAGGCGCGGGCTGTCCAGCCCGATGGTGCACGATAGCGTTTCTTTCGACACATGTGCATCGAAATGCGATGCATCGAAGCTCGTCACTGTCAGGCACACGCCGCCAACCGCAATACTGTCGCCGAGCTGGACGTCGCTCATGTCCAGCGGCCCTACATTAATGCTGAGTTTGGCATCTTCGCCGGCCGGCGTGACGCTTTCGATCTGGCCCACGGCCTGTATTATTCCTGTAAACATAAGTGCGATTTTAACAGATTCACCATGCAAACCTGTGTAATCTGCAGGCAACATTCTTTTGGCGTTACTGGCTATCGAAATTGCGCCAATGTTACAATCGCCGCCTATGTCCCTATTCAAGCAATTACCCTTTGAGCTATTCGTTGGCCTGCGCTATACCCGCGCTAAACGCCGCAACCACTTCATCTCCTTCATTTCACTGACATCCATGATCGGCATCGGCCTCGGCGTAGCCGCGCTGATCGTCGTATTGTCGGTGATGAACGGTTTCCAGGAGGAGTTACGCGCGCGCATCCTCGGCGTTGCCTCGCACCTGCAGATCACGGGTCAGGATAATGCGCTGTCGGATTGGCAGAACGTACAGGCCAGCGTGCAGAATGAGCCGCACGTGCAGGCGGCGGCGCCTTATATCATGGCGCAAGGCATGCTGTCTTACGGGCAGGCGGTGCAGGGCGCGATCATTCGCGGCGTATTGCCGGCCGATGAGGATAAAGTGGCCGACCTGGGCAGCCACATGAAAGCGGGAAAACTCGACGACCTCAAGCCCGGTGAATTCGGCATTGTCTTGGGCGCCGAGCTGGCGCAGTCATTAGGCGTGGTGCTGGGCGACAAAGTGGTGGTGATGGCACCGCAGGGCCAGTTCACGCCGACCGGAGTGGTGCCGCGCATCAAGCAGTTCAGGCTGGTGGGCCTGTTCCAGATCGGCATGTTCGAATACGACTCCGGCCTGGCGCTGATCCACATGGACGATGCCGCCAAGCTCTACCGCATGAACGATACGGTTTCCGGCGTGAGGCTAAAGCTGGATGACCTGTTCCTGGCCCCGGCGGTGTCACGCGCACTATCTTCAAAGTTGAGTAGGGGTAACGGCGCGTATTACATCAGCGACTGGACCGAACAGCACGCCAATTTCTTCCGCGCCGTGCAGATGGAGAAACGCGTGATGTTCATCATCCTGGCGCTGATCGTCGCGGTGGCGGCATTCAACATCGTCTCCACCCTGGTGATGGCCGTGACCGACAAGCGCGCCGATATCGCCATCATGCGCACCTTCGGCGCCAGCCCCGGCAGCATCATGGCCATCTTCATCGTACAGGGCGCGCTGAT
>JAZKEL010000196.1:0-4259 GCA_040387075.1 Pseudomonadota bacterium | reverse complement strand
CTGTTTTATATAAGAAATTAGAAATAATTGCCAGGTTTTAGATGGCCTGCAGTAACGATGGGTATTCATGCCGCCATCGGTTAGCTCCCGATAGGGTGAGTTGTTATAAAATCCACCAGCTTGGTCGCAAGATCATCCTGTAATGAATAATCGCTTGATCGTCTACGGCTGTGAGGTGTCAGTTCTGCGAGGGCTGCCATCATTTCGCTGAATATATCCGGCGAATTGTTTTCGTCGTTTATGGATTCGGCCCAGGCAAGGTGTGCTTTGCGCCATACTTGCGCTGCCGCTGGACTCAAGCCTTCGCAATAGCGATCGATAAATGCCAGTAATTTGGTGATATGCGTGCCTGCATCCTGCCGGTAGGGCTGCCATATGAAAGGCCTGCCTGCCCAGATGGCGCGTACCCAGCTATCTTCACCGCGTACGAAATTCAAGTCGCATGCCCATAACAGGCGATCGTATTGTTGCTGTGACAGGAAGGGGATGATCGTCACCAGCAGGTTCCCAGCCGACAATGTGTCGCCGGGCTTTAATGGCGGCGCCTGGAAATACTCCGCAATTTGCGGCAGCAAACTGCCTTCCGGCACCAGGCAGTGAATCACCTGGGCATTGGCAGCCAGGCTATCGAATAGATCGCCAATCGGGGCATGCGGGTAACAGAATAGGGAAAGCTTGATGGCAGCGGGATCGAAGATGGTCGTAAGATAGAGTACCTGCCAGAATTGCTGAAGGGCTACGGGTGAATCCTTAAACGCATCGCGCTCTGCGAGCAGGGCGTTTTCGCGTATCAATCCTCCAGTGGCTGCACTGAATCCCGGAAAGAAGAAATATTTCTTCAAACCGGTTGCCGGATGCACAGAGCACTTGCCGTGGAATCCATCCACCCAGGATTCTGCCGACAGGTACTCCAGGTTTATCCACACGCTTGCAGGGTTCATGGCCTGCATATAGCTTGCTGGCAGTTCACAGCCAAATGCCTCGATGACCACGTCTGCATTGCCGGGGATGGAATTTGCATCAAGCGCTACTGACCAGTGGCGGAGTTCGACACCTTCAACGCGGATGGGAGTAGTTGGTAGTGAAGCATTCACCTGCGGAATAAGCCTGGCGGCAATATCGAGATCATTCACCCAAAGCCGTACATACAGTACATGCTCTGCCGCCAATTGCCGTGCCAATCGCCAGCACACGCCGATATCGCCGAAGTTATCGACAATATTGCAAAATATATCCCATCTTTGCTGAACTTGCGTTTCTTTCATGGGAAAATGTTATTTCGTCGCAGATGGGGCATAACGGACGTCGGATATCTCATAACTTTCATCGCCGCCAGGTGCCTGCACGCGCACCACATCGCCCGGTTGTTTGCCCAACATGGCCTTGGCCAATGGGGAAACCCAGCTGATATAACCTTTGCTCGGGTCGAGTTCATCCTTGCCGACGATGCGGTAGACATGTTCTGTTTCGCGCTCAAGCGAATACAGCGTGACCCAGGCGCCGAAGAATACTTTTTCCAGACCCTGCTGGGTAGCCGGGTCGACAACCACCGCCAGGTCCATGCGCTGCATCAGGAAACGCAAACGGCCGTCGATCTGGCGCAGGCGCTTCTTGCCGTAGATATAATCGCCATTCTCGGAGCGGTCGCCATTGCCTGCCGCCCACGACACTACGCGCACCACTTCGGGCCGCTCTACTTTAAGCAACTGGTGGAATTCAGCTTCCAGCGTGGCATGGCCTTCGGGCGTGATGTAATTCTTTTCGTCGTTCGCCATAGCGGTCGTGCAATCCTTCGTTCGCAAGCCGCTATGGTAGCGCGTTGCGCTTTTCCATGCCGTGCAATATTCAGCAAAAATGCGGTATTTCTGCAAGCAGCGCAGCCGGGAAGGCGGTATGGAAATGCTAGAATGCCGAATACTAACGTTACATATTTTGGCCTTCGTATCTTGTGAATGACTACCCTTTAAACAATCACCTGTAAGCATGCAGCCACCCCAAGCTTCCGTCATCGTCTGTTCCACTGCCCGATTGGCACGTAGCCTGCGCCTGTCGCATGGCCGTGCGCGCAAAGCGGCAGGCGAGATGCAATGGCAACCGCTGCCCGCGCTTACGCTAAGCCAATGGCTGGGCAATACTGTCGAGCAGGCGATTTTGCAGGGCAATATCCTGCTGGAGGAAGTGCCGCGCATGGTGCTGAACAAAGCGCAGGAACTTGCGCTATGGGAGCGCATCATCGAACGCAGCCTGGTGGGCGATGCAGCGGCGCTGTTCGACACGGCAGGGCTGGCCAGGGCCGCATTTGAAGCGAACCAGCTGATGCAGGAGTGGAATCTCGCCGTGCCGCAGCAGGACGCATCGCATGACCATGCGGAAGAAGTCGTACAGTTCCTGCAATGGCGTAGCGAATTCCGTCGCCAGTGCCATTCTGCAGGGTGGCTTGAAAACACGCGCTATCACGACTGGCAGGTAGCGCAAATCCAGAAAAATGTGGGTAGCCTGCCGGGCACACTATTCCATGCCGGCTTTGACCGCATCAGTCCGCAGCAGCAGCGCCTGTTCGATGCTTTGGCGGCGCGCGGTATGGATGTGGCACCCTGGCCGCATCTGCTGGAAAATCCCGCCAGCGCCAGCCAGGTCAGCCTCGATGATTGCGAAGCCGAGTGCCGGGCCGCAGTAGCGTGGGTAAGGGATACGCTCATTGCCAATCCAGGTGCGCGGCTGGGGATCGTCGCTCCCGAACTGGCTAACCTGCGCCAGCGCATCACGGCATTGCTGGACGATAACCTCCATCCGGCTGCCGTATCGCCGGCATACGCCGAGACGGATCGCAGCTACGACCTTTCGCTAGGATTGGCTTTATCGCAACATCCGCTGGTCGGCACCGCGCTTGATCTACTGCGCCTAGCCGCCAACCGCCACGACGTTACCCAGCAGGATTTCTCACGTGTGCTGCTTGGTGCGTACTGGTCCAGCCCGCACGAGGCCGATGCACGAGCCCAGCTGGATGCGCGCATGCGTGCGCATCTGCCGGCGAATACCAGCCTGGACAGGCTGCTGCGTTTCACTAAAAAACAGGTCGAAAAAGGCTTGCCTGTCCCGCGTTTGATCGATGCCCTGCAAGCCTTGCTGGATGCGCTTCCCCAGCCATCGCTGCGGCGGCTTCCTTCCCTTTGGGCTGAGCATATCGATGCTTTATTGACAGCCGCGCAGTGGCCAGGGGATCGCAGCCTGTCCAGTCATGAGTTCCAGGCCGGCCGTGCATTCGGCCATGCGCTGGCGGCACTGGCGGATTTCGATGCACTGTCTTTTGATGGAAAGTCAGGCCCGTTGAGTTTCTCGCAGGCGGTGCAGCGCCTGGGCCAGGTATGTGCCGACCAGATTTTCCAGCCGGAATCGCAGGACGATCCGCAACTGCTGGTGATGGGCATGCTGGAGGCGGTCGCTACACCGCTGGATGCTATCTGGGTGATGGGCATGAACGACCACGTGTGGCCGCCGGCGGCACGTCCCAACCCCTTGCTCCCGGCCAGCCTGCAGCGTGCTGCCCGCACGCCCAATGCCGATGGCCCGGTGCAGGCCGAATTTGCGCAGGCTATTCACCATCGACTGTTGCGCAGCGCCGGTCAGATCGTATTTTCGTGGTCGCACAAGAGCGGTGAGAGCGAGCTTCGCGTCAGCCCGTTGATGCAGGGCATTGCGGAATATGCGCAAACGACTGCCCTGGCTGAGACCCTAGCAGAAAAGCTGACGCCTGCTTCCTCCACTGACACCCGCCAATGGCTGGATGACCACCGTGCGCCGGCTGTCGATGCCGACGAGAAAATAAGCGGCGGGGCAGGCCTGATTCGTGCCCAGGCTATCTGCCCGGCGTGGGCATATTACCGCTACCGGCTCGGCGCCCGGCCGTTGGAAGAACCGGTGGAGGGCTTGGACAGCATGGACCGCGGCAACCTGGTGCATGCCGTGCTGCAAGCCTTCTGGCAGGGCCATGATTCCGATTACCTCAATGCCATGGACGACGCGCAATTGCGTACAGCCATCATCCAGGCGGTGGAGGCTGGCGTGGCAGAGTTCGCCCGAAAACGCGAGGAACCCCTGCCCGTCAATTTCCTGGCGCTGGAAAAACAGCGATTGCAACTGCTGCTTGCGGTATGGCTGGCTTACGAAAAAGAGCGCCCGCCATTCACGGTGGAGCAATGCGAGAAACGGGAGAGCGTCGATATCGCCGGCCTCACCGTCAATCTCACGCTGGATCGTGT
>JAZKEL010000195.1:0-2473 GCA_040387075.1 Pseudomonadota bacterium | reverse complement strand
GACCTATGCCGGCAATCTGGAAAACCTGGCGGATGTCCAGGGAGATCCTAACCATGTCTTCGTGCATGGCGATATTGGCGACCGCGAGCTGGTGCGTAAACTGTTAGCGGAATACCGTCCGCGTGCGATCCTGAACTTTGCTGCAGAAAGCCATGTGGACCGGTCTATACATGGCCCTGAAGATTTCATTGCCACGAATGTAGTCGGCACATTTCATTTGCTTGATGAGACCCGCGCTTACTGGAATACACTGCCTGCGAGCGAACAGGCGCAATTCCGCTTCTTGCACGTTTCCACTGATGAAGTCTATGGCAGCTTGAGCCTGTCCGACCCTGCTTTCACGGAAACGACACCCTACGCGCCCAATAGCCCGTATTCGGCATCCAAGGCAGCCTCTGATCACCTAGTGCGTGCGTATTTCCATACCTATGGCTTGCCGGTGTTGACCACAAATTGCTCAAACAATTACGGCCCGTACCATTTCCCTGAAAAGCTTATCCCGCTTTGTTTGCTTAACGCTTTGTCCGGAAAGGCATTGCCGATTTACGGCGACGGCCAGCAGATCCGCGACTGGCTCTACGTAAAGGACCATTGCAGTGCGATACGGCGCGTCCTCGAAGCGGGTTCTGTTGGCGAAACCTACAATGTGGGCGGGTGGAATGAGCAGGCGAACCTGGATGTGGTGAATATCCTGTGCGGCATACTGGATGAACTTAAACCCAGGGCCGATGCAAAGAGTTATAGCGAGCAGATCACGTTCGTCAAAGACCGCCCAGGCCATGACAGGCGTTATGCGATCGATGCCAGTAAGCTGGAAAAGGAACTGGGGTGGAAGCCCCAGGAAACCTTTGAGACCGGCATCCGCAAGACCGTCGAGTGGTATCTCGCAAACCAGCCCTGGGTAGACCATGTGGCCAGCGGCGAATACCGCCATTGGCTGGCTACCCAGTACGCGGCATGAAAATCCTGTTGTTTGGTAAAGACGGCCAGGTTGGCTGGGAGCTGCAGCGTTCACTGATTCCCCTTGGCGAACTGCATGCATACGGGCGCGAAGATTGCGATCTGGCGGATACCGAAAAGCTACGTAAGCTGATCCGGGAGTTAACGCCTGACATTATTGTAAACGCTGCTGCCTATACTGCCGTGGATAAGGCGGAGGGCGACAGTTCGACGGCAGAGCGCATCAATGTTGCTGTGCCTGCACTCCTGGCAGAAGAAGCCAAAATGCTCAATGCCTGGCTGGTGCATTACTCTACCGATTATGTCTTTGATGGCAAAAAGTCAGGCGCCTATAACGAATCCGATACGACTATGCCGCTGAGTGTGTACGGACGAACGAAACTGGAGGGGGAGAAGGCCATTGCCGAGTCTGGGTGCCAGCACCTGATTTTCCGCACCAGCTGGGTATTCGCTGCGCGCGGAGCCAATTTCATCAAGACCATGTTGCGGCTTGCCGGTGAACGTTCCAGTTTGAGTGTCGTAGGAGACCAGCATGGCGCGCCTACTTCAGCAGAATTGATTGCGGATGTGACAGCGTTATGCCTGCAGCATTGCGTGGCATCTTGCGGGGGCGGCAGGCAGCCGGAAAATGATACAAGCTTCTCCGGTATTTACCATTTAACGGCTTCCGGTTCCACCACCTGGCATGGCTATGCTCAATATGCAATCGGGTACGCCATAGAGCTAGGCCTTGGGCTGGCATGCCGCCCGGATAACGTGCTGGCCATTCCGGCTACCGAATATCCGGCACCGGCAAAGCGGCCTGCAAACTCCAGGCTGGATACCAGTAAATTGCAAACAACATTTGGATTAACCATGCCCGCATGGGATTACCATGTACGGCGTACGCTGGATGAAGTCCTGGCAACTGATTTACTAAAAGGAACCGCATGACACTCAGTAATTCCACAGGGCCCAATGCCAGAAAAGGCATCATCCTGGCCGGCGGCTCAGGAACGCGTCTGTACCCGGCCACCCAGGTGGTGTCGAAACAGCTATTGCCTATCTACGATAAACCCATGGTCTATCATCCATTGACCACGTTAATGCTGGCGGGGATACGCGACATCCTGCTGATATCGACGCCGCAGGATACACCTAGGTTCGAGCAGCTACTGGGCGATGGTACGCAATGGGGCATCAATATTTCGTATGCGGTGCAGGCATCGCCCGATGGCCTGGCGCAGGCATTTATCATAGGCAAAGACTTTATCGGCGATAGCGCCACTGCGCTGGTGCTGGGGGATAATATTTTTTACGGCCACGACCTGACGGCGCGGCTTACGCCTGCCTCTGCAAGCACAGGCGGTGCAACGGTATTCGCGTATCCCGTGAAAGACCCGGAACGTTATGGTGTCGTCGAGTTTGATAAAACCGGCCGGGCGATCAGCCTGGAGGAGAAACCCGCCAAACCTAAATCGCGTTACGCAGTCACCGGTTTGTACTTCTACGATAACCAGGTGGTGGATATCGC
>JAZKEL010000194.1:0-2684 GCA_040387075.1 Pseudomonadota bacterium | reverse complement strand
TACCTCTGCGTTTATCCCGGCAAGGAGAAGAAGCCAGTGCAGATGGGAATGCCTTTAGCATTCCCATCTGCGTAATCTTAATTGGCGCGCTTACTTGGCAGGCAGTTGATTGATATTCCAGCCCCCGCCCAGGGCTTTGACTAGGGTGACAGCGGCTACCAGGCGGTTGCCCTGTATGGTCAGTGCCGTGCGCTCGTTGTTCAGCGCATTGGTCTGTACCGTCACCACGTCGAGGTAGGTGATGATGCCCGACTTGTACTGGTTGGTGGTAATCTCCACCGACTCGCGCGATGACAGCACCGCTTCTTGCTGCAATGCGGCTTCCTCTTCCAGGATACGCAGGCTGGCCAGGTTATCCTCCACTTCCTGGAAAGCGCCGAGGATGGTCTGCTTATACAACGCGGCATTCTGGTCGTAAACAGCGATGGCCTGGGCCGTCTGGGCCTTGCGCAAGCCGCCGTCGAACAAGGTCTGTGCCAGCGCCGGGCCGATTGACCAGAAGAAACTGGGGGTATCGAACAGGTGACCGAAGCTGTAATTCTGGTAACCCATAGTGGGAGCCAGCGTCAGTGCCGGGAAGTACGCAGTCTTGGCGACGCCTATCTGTGCATTGGCAGCCTGGGTACGTCGCTCGGCGGCCGCGATATCGGGGCGGCGTTCCAGCAGTTGCGACGGCACGCCGACAGGAATGGCAGGCGGTAAGGTGGTGAACGGGGCAGTGGAGGGCGCAAGGGAGAAATCGGCCGGTGCTTTGCCGATCAGCACGGCGATGGCGTGCTCCAGCTGCGAACGTGTCACGCCGATGTCCACGGCCTGCGCACGTACGCTTTTTAGCTGGGTTTCCGCGATGACGACATCTGCACGTGCCGCCACACCCACGTTGTACTGGTTGCGCGTGAGCTGCACGGTTCGTTCATACGCGGCCACGGTTTCATCCAGCAATTTACGGCTGGCGTCGGCGACCCGCAACTGGAAGTAATATTGCGCCACCTCGGCTTGTGCGCTGAGCTTGACCGCCTCAAGATCGCCGATACTGGCATCCGCACCGGCATTGCCGGCTTCCACCAGGCGACGCACGCGACCCCACAAGTCGGGCTCCCAGCTGGCGCCCAGGGTGGCTCGGTAAGCAGTATTGATCTGTGGGTTGTAGTTGGCCAGGTTGGCGTTGTTGCTAGCAGGCTTGCTGCGTACCGCCGAGGCATTGGCCGTAATGACGGGGAAATATTCGGAACGGTATTGCCGTGTCAACGCCTGTGCCTGGCGGAATTGCGCTTCGCTGACACGGATATTCTGGTTGGAGATCTCCACTTGCTCCGCCAGTTTATTCAGTTCGGCATCGCCGAAGATCTCCCACCACTTGCCGTTGGGGATGCCGTCTGCCGGCTCTGCACTTTTCCAAGGGCCGGTGCTGCTGGCAGGTGCTTCCTTGAAAGCTGCCGGTACCGGCATTTCCGGCTTGATGAAGTCCGGCCAGATGCAAGCACCCAGCAGCAGCGAAGCCACTACCACGCACATGCGCTTGGCAATTGCTAATGGTGAAAAAACGTCACTCATGGTTTTCCTCGAATATCGCGATAATTCTAAAATTGCTTAAAGGCACTGCTCTGGAAGGCGCACCAATATTGCCTCCCAGAGCACCTATGTTCAATGAGATAGTCAATACATCCTGCATCAAATGCTCGCCGCTGCAGGCAATGGCTCACGGCGGCCGCGGCGTTTGACCCACAGGCCGAAACGATCCAGGTACAGGTACACTACCGGCGTGGTATACAGCGTCAGCAATTGGCTCACGATCAGCCCGCCGACAATGGACACGCCCAGCGGCTGGCGCAACTCGAAGCCTTCACCGAAGCCAAGCGCCAGCGGCAGGGCACCCAGTAGCGCAGCCACCGTGGTCATCATGATGGGGCGGAAGCGCAGCAGGCAGGCTTCGTAGATGGCATCGCGCGAGCTGATGCCGCGCTCACGCTCTGCGTCGATGGCGAAATCGATCATCATGATGGCGTTCTTTTTCACGATGCCGATGAGCAATATCACGCCTATCATCGCCATGAGGTTGAATTCGATATTGAACAGCATGAGCGCCAGTACTGCGCCTACGCCTGCAGAGGGCAGGGTGGACAGGATGGTGATGGGGTGGATGTAGCTTTCGTACAGCACACCGAGCACGATGTAGACCGTCAGCAATGCCGCCAGGATCAGCCATGGCTGGCTCTTGAGCGACTCCTGGAATACCTTGGCCGTGCCCTGGAAACCGCCGCGTATGGTGTTGGGTACGCCGATTTCGGAGAATGCAGTTTCGATGGCCAGTGTGGCCTGCGACAGCGTGGCACCAGGGGCAAGATTGAAGGTGATGGTGGTCGCCGGGAACTGGCCCTGGTGGTTGATGCCCAGCGCGCTGGTGCTCTGCGCATAGCGGGTGAAAGCCGACAGCGGTACCGATGCCCCCGAACTGCTGCTGACATACACATCCTTCAGCGCCTGCGCATTCTGGCGGTATTTAGGCGCCACCTCCATCACCACGTAATACTGGTTCAGCGGCCCGTAGATGGCGGATACCAGGCGCTGGCCGAATGCGCTGTTGAGCGTGCTGTCGATCTCACGCGTTGTGATGCCCAGCCTCGCTGCTGCATCGCGATCGATGGTGATCATCGTGGCGTAACCTTTGTCCTGCCGATCCGAGC
>JAZKEL010000193.1:1434-2056 GCA_040387075.1 Pseudomonadota bacterium | reverse complement strand
ACGATCCCGTCACCACGGAAACATTAGTTGAGCGCAGCGGCTTGACGAGTGAACAGCTTTCCGCCATGCTGTTGATGCTGGAGTTAGAAAACAAGGTGTCTTCCCTGCCGGGAGGGCGCTACCAGCGGATCGCGTAATTCTATTTTGGCTAACTTTAGGGAGGCTACTAAAAATTCAGAATTCTATGCGATTACGTTCTACGCGACCGTGATGCAAATCCAATCGCCACAGCGCAACGCAGGGATTTGAATCCATAGCAGCACCCGGAATGGGGAATCCATGTTCGAAGTCTTGGTTTACATGTTTGAGAATTATTTTGAAGCCGATATACGACCCGACCAAACCACTCTAGAAAAAGAACTTTTTGCAGCAGGCTTTGACACCGACGACATCAATGGTGCATTCGACTGGTTCAGTAGCCTGGAAAAAATGACGGAACAAGCCGCTGCCGCAGATGCAGGCCATGGACTGGGTTTCCGTATCTATGCAGAAGTCGAAACCAAAAAGATCAACGCCGAAAGCCTGAGCTTCCTGATGTTCCTTGAACAGGCTAATATCCTCAACCCTGCACAACGCGAGCTAGTGATAGACCGCGCCATGGCATTGCCGCAGCCAGAAGTCA
>JAZKEL010000193.1:0-1424 GCA_040387075.1 Pseudomonadota bacterium | reverse complement strand
TTAATGGCGCTATGGAATCAAGGCAAGGCCAAGGACTATCTGTTTGTGGAAGACGCCGTGTTCGGCGACACCAGCCCTACCCTGCACTAAACATAATTTTCTTGATCAGGGCAGGACAGGCGTACACGCCTATCCTGCCAGCTTTATCCTCTCCGCTATCGTGCTAATAATTCCCGCTTGGTTCAAGGTGTAGAAATGCAGTCCGGGAGCACCGCCTGCCAGCAGCTTTTCGCATAAGTCAGTTACCACATCCAATCCCAATGCGCGTAAGGACGCGATATCGTCGCCATAATCATGCAAGCGCAAGCGTAGCCAGCGCGGAATCTCGGCGCCGCATACATCCGAAAAACGTGATAACTGCGTAATGTTGTAAATGGGCATCACCCCAGGCACGATCGGGATGGTGATACCAGCGTGTGCGCACTGGTCCATAAAGCGAAAATAGGCATCAGGATTATAGAAATACTGCGTGATGGCCTCATTGGCACCCGCTTGCACTTTTTGCTTGAAATGCTGGAAATCGGCACTGGGCGAACGCGCCTCGGGATGGAACTCCGGATACGCTGCCACCTCAATATGGAACCAGTCACCGCTATGCTGGCGGATAAACGCCACCAGCTCATTGGCGTAGCGCAGGTCGCCCACGCTGACTTCGCCTGAGGGCAAATCGCCGCGTAGCGCCACCAGGCGGCGTATGCCTTTTTGCTGATACTCATCCAGCAGCGCGGTAAGCTCCTGCTTGCTGGACGACACGCAGGAAATATGCGGCGCCGCATCAAAGCCTTCCGCCTGGATTTCCAGCACGGTTTCCAGGGTGCGATCACGCGTGGAACCGCCGGCACCAAAGGTTACCGAAAAAAACTTGGGCTTGAGCAAGGCCAGCTGGCTGCGCGTTTCACGCAGCTTGGCCATGCCCTCTGCCGTTTTCGGCGGGAAAAACTCAAAACTGATCATGGGTGTATTCACAATATGTAGTTACCTAGCGCGTAGCGCTTCGCATGGATGGACACTAAGCACAGTTAATCTGAGCATAGCGCTAGTCCGGCACCAGCGCCGATAGCACCCAGGAAATGATGCTGTACAGCAACGCGCCAAGAATACCAGCCCACAGACTAGTGACTTCAAAGCTCTGCAACAGGTGGCCGACCAGGAAAAACAGTAGGCCGTTGATCACCAGGATAAACAGGCCCAGCGTGACGATAGTGACCGGTAACGTCAGCAATATCAGCAGCGGCTTGATAAAAATATTCACCAGGCCGATTACGGCGGCGGCAATCAGCGCACCGGTAAAACCGGCCACGTGGATAGAAGGCATTAAATAGGCCACGGCCAGCAGGGCCAGCGCATTAAGTAGCCAGGCAATCAGTAATTTCATAGCGTGCTCCTTTTTTAGAACGCCGGCAGCTCATACCGCCAGCGTTCAT
>JAZKEL010000192.1:0-4742 GCA_040387075.1 Pseudomonadota bacterium | reverse complement strand
CTTTGGCCGATTCCGGCCAGCGGCCAGGTATTACGTGTAGATCCGCTGGCTTCCGGCATGGATAGCCAGAACCTGGCCGACCTGGCATTGCGTATACGCCGCGCAGGCAACAAGACACCGCTGGTGATCATCACCGCCAATGCTTTCGATGCACAACGCCTGCTGGAAGAGATCCCCTGGTTTGCCCCGGAGTTGAAGGTGAACTTGTTGCCCGACTGGGAAACCCTGCCTTACGATCATTTCTCGCCGCATCCCGACCTCATTTCCGAACGGCTCTCCACGCTTTACCAGATCAGCCAGAATAGCTGCGATGTGATCCTGGTCCCTGCCGGCACGGCCCTTTTACGGCTGCCTGCGCAATCGTATCTTGCAGCCAATACCTTCATGCTCAAGAAAGGCCAGAAGCTCGACCTGGATGCCCTGCGCAAGCAATGTGCGGATGCAGGTTACCACCATGTAAGCCAGGTGATGAGCCCGGGTGAATTCAGCGTGCGCGGCGGCCTGGTGGACCTGTTCCCCATGGGCAGCGGCCTGCCGTTCCGCCTCGACCTGTTCGACGACGAGATCGAAACCATCCGCACCTTCGACGTGGATACCCAGCGCAGCGTGTACCCTGTCCCGGAAATCCGCCTGCTGCCTGCACGCGAATTCCCGCTGGACGATGCCGGTATCTCGCGCTTCCGCCAGAATTTCCGTGAGACCTTCGAAGGCGATCCCTCCCGCAGCCGCATCTACAAAGACGTCAGCAAAGGCATCGCCACCGGCGGCATAGAATGGTATCTGCCCCTGTTCTTCGAGCAGACGGCAACGCTGCTGGATTACCTGCCGGACAACGCCGTGCTTTGCCTGCACGGCAATCTCGACCTGGCGGCACAAAGTTTCTGGCACGAAGCACAGTCGCGCTACCGCCTGCTGGCGCATGACCCCGAACGGCCCATCCTCAAGCCGGAAATGCTGCTGATCAAGACGGAAGATTTCTTCGGCCAGACGCATCGTTACGGACGCCTGAGCGTGAGCACGGAAAACACTGCGAACGGCTTGCCGGAACTGGATATCGAACGCCGTTCCGAACATCCGCTGCATAAGCTGCAAAGCCTCATCACCCACTTTGACGGCCGCATACTGGTTGCCGCCGAGAGCCTGGGCCGCCGAGAAACCATCTTGCAGTTGCTGCAAGGCCAGAACATCAGCCCGGCACTTTGCGAAACCTGGCAGGAATTCCAGGCCGGTAGCGATGCCTTGATGCTGGGTGTATCGCCCTTGCATGCCGGCTTCATGCTCCCGCCAATCACCACTCCTCCCCCCTCGCAAGGGGAAGGCTGGGATGGGGGTAAAAGTAGCAATAAAAGCAAACAGCCTACCCCCACCCTAACCCTCCCCCTAGCAGAGGGAGGGAATAAAAGCTTTGCGATTATCACCGAGGCCGAACTGTATGCGGCCACGGTGCGCCAGCAACGCAGGCGTGAAAAAGATAAAGCCCGCAGTACGGAAGGCATGCTCAAGGATTTATCCGAACTGCGCGAAGACGATCCCGTGGTGCACGAACAGCACGGCGTGGGCCGATATCGCGGCCTGGTCAATCTGGATTTCGGCGAGGGCGAAACCGAGTTCCTGCTGCTGGAATACGCTGGCGACGACAAACTGTATGTCCCAGTGTCGCAGCTGTTCCTGATCTCGCGCTACTCCGGCGGCCCGCCGGAATCCGCACCCCTGCATCGATTAGGCAGCGGTCATTGGGAAAAGGCCAAGAAAAAAGCGCTCAAGCAGATACGCGATACCGCAGCTGAACTGCTCAACCTGTACGCGCAACGTGCCGCACGTAAGGGTCATGCCTTCAAGCTCAGCCTGCAGGATTACGAAACCTTTGCCGAGGGCTTTCCCTTCGAGGAGACGCCCGACCAGCTGTCCGCCATCGAAGCTGTCATCAACGACATGCAGTCCGGCAGGCCCATGGATCGATTAGTATGTGGCGACGTAGGCTTCGGCAAAACCGAAGTCGCCTTGCGGGCAGCGTTTGTCGCCGTGATGGGCGGCCGGCAGGTGGCAGTACTGGTGCCGACCACCCTATTAGCCGAACAGCATTTCCAGAACTTCTCCGACCGCTTTGCCGAGTGGCCGATCAAGATCGCCGAGATTTCGCGCTTCCGCACCGCCAAGGAACAAACGGAAGCACTCAAGGGACTGGCCGAAGGCAAGATCGACATCATCATCGGTACGCACCGGCTGATACAGAAGGACGTGAAATTCAAGAACCTGGGCCTGGTCATCCTTGACGAAGAACACCGCTTCGGCGTTCGCCAGAAGGAACAACTCAAGGCCATGCGTGCCGAAGTCGACGTGCTGACGTTGACCGCCACGCCCATCCCGCGCACATTGTCGATGGCGATGGAAGGCTTGCGCGAGTTCTCCGTCATCACCACCCCGCCGCAAAAGCGCCTGGCCATCAAGACCTTTGCCACGGATTACTCGGAAGGCATCATCCGCGAAGCCGCCATGCGCGAATTCAAGCGCGGCGGCCAGATGTATTTCCTGCATAACGAGGTGGACACCATCCACTCCATGCGCGAGAAGCTGGAACGCATCCTGCCGGAAGCGCGCATCAGCATCGCGCACGGCCAGTTACGCGAACGCGAACTGGAGCACGTGATGCGCGATTTCTACCATCAGCGCTCCAACCTGCTGCTGTGCACCACCATCATCGAGACCGGCATCGACGTACCGACAGCCAATACCATCATCATGAACAAGGCCGACAAATTCGGCCTGGCGCAACTGCACCAGCTACGCGGCCGCGTCGGCCGTTCGCACCACCAAGCCTATGCCTACCTGCTGACCGACCCCGACCGCAAGATCACGCCGCAGGCGCAAAAACGCCTGGACGCGATTCAATTGTTAGAAGACCTGGGTGCAGGCTTCCACCTGGCCATGCACGACCTGGAGATCCGCGGTGCGGGTGAATTGCTGGGCGATTCGCAAAGCGGCGAGATGCAGGAGATCGGTTTCCATCTCTACTCGGAAATGCTGTCGCATGCGGTCAAACAACTTAAGGCAGGGAAAGAGCCGGATGTGTCCGCACCGCTCGGCATCACTACCGAGATCAACCTGCACAGCCCGGCGTTGTTGACTAACGATTACTGTCCAGACGTGCACGAGCGCCTGGTGCTGTATAAGCGCCTGGCCAATTGCAATGACGATGACGAACTGGATAACATCCAGGAAGAATTGATAGACCGCTTCGGCCTGTTGCCCGAGCAGGGCGAAGTGCTGGTGGCCAGCCATCGTTTGCGCGTAGCGGCTAAACCGCTGGGCATCACCAAGATCGACGCCAGCGACAGTGCGATCCAGCTGCAATTCAGCCAGCAGACCGAACTCGACCCGACCAAGCTCATCGCGCTGTTGCAACGCGACCGCCGCTGCAGGATGAACGGGCCGGACAAGCTGAGGGTGACGGTAGAGATGGCCAGCCCGCTGGACAGGTCGGATTTCATTAAAATGCTGTTACGCGAATTTGTGTAGTTACCCTAATAACCAGGAATCCACATGCTAGAAAAACTCATCGCCATACTCGCCACCTTCATCATCTCCGTCATCTCCACCATGGGGTATGGCGGCATCGTGCTGCTGATGGCGATCGAATCCGCCTGCATTCCCCTGCCTTCGGAAATCATCATGCCCTTTGCCGGCTACCTAGTGCACCAGGGCGAGTTACAGTTATGGGCGGTCGCGCTGGCGGGGGCGGTGGGTTGCGTGATCGGGTCGATCCCGGCGTATTACCTGGGCATGTACGGCGGCAGGCCGTTGGTGGAGAAGTACGGTAAGTGGGTGCTGATCTCTCATCATGACCTGGCGATGGCGGACCGCTGGTTTGCCAAACATGGCGAGATCATCATCTTCATCGGGCGTTTATTGCCGGCGGTACGCACATTCATCGCCTTCCCTGCCGGCATCGCGCGCATGCACATGGGCAAGTTCATCGGCTATACCTTTGTAGGCTCGCTGATCTGGTGTTGGTTGCTGGCGTATGCCGGCATGAAGACAGGCGAGCACTGGGAAAGCCTGAAGGTGTATTTCCACGAGTTCCACATCGTGCTGGCAGTGGTGGGCGTGGTATTTTTGGTGTGGTATGTACGCCGCCATTTCAAGGCGATGAAAACTCCGCCGAATCAGTAAGGCTGTATAAAAAATAAAGGGTGTATGTAGCAGCCAGCTTCTGCACCCATCAAGCCAGTATCGCTATACGCCCGATACTCAGGAAGTAGATGGCTTGCCGGATAGGTAAGCCATCGTCTGCGAACAGCAGTGAATACCGCGCCAGCTGCTCGCGATAATTGCCAGTAATCGCCTGTAAATCAGTATCGACTATTGCTGGATCCAATTGCACCGAGTTGTAATCGATGATCCAGCGAACACCGTCTTCAATGAATGTGCGGTCCACTACGTGCGTTGATACCAGCAGCTTGTCGGCGCGCGATATCGCCAGTTCGACGTCGTCTTTATCCCGTTTTTCCAGTACCCATCGCCCTTCCTCGCTAGCCAGCGCCGTATCCAGCATGCCGGCCACACGCTGCGCACCCGATGCCGCCTGGTCTACAGGCAAGCCTTGCGATACCAGCCAATGCGCCATGACAGGGGTAAGCGCCACCAGCCTGGATGCCGGCCAGTGTGCTATGCCATCCTTCGCCATCAACTCCATATACCGATGCGCCAGGCTACCGATGAGCGCATCCGCAGTCCTGCCGGCA
>JAZKEL010000191.1:0-6516 GCA_040387075.1 Pseudomonadota bacterium | reverse complement strand
GCTCGTACTGCTGGCGATATGCGATCATCAATTTGCGATCGGCCTGCTTGCAGGCTGCAATCATCGCGCGGCAATCTTTAGCATTGGTCGCCATGGGTTTCTCGCAAAGGATGTGCTTGCCGGCCTTGGCGCCGCGCACAGTGAACTCGCGATGCAAGCTGTTGGGTAAAACGATGAATACCACCTCGATCTCCGGGTTGAGCCGGATATCGTCGTAATTTTGGTAATCGTAGATAGCGCTTTCGGCGATGCCGTATTGCCTGGCCACCTTGAGCGCCTTGGCACGGTCACCGCTCACCAGCGCAACGGGTTTGGCATATTTGGACCGGCCGAACGCCGGCAGTATTTCCTCCAGCGTCAGGTGGCCTAATCCGACAATAGCAAAACCGACCCTGGTCGATGGCGGCTCCACTTTCATTTCTTTGGATTGCGGATCCGCCTTGCCGTGGATCTCCGGCAGCTTCACATCGAGCTTGCCGGACTGGGATTGCAATCCCTCAGGCGGCGCCGCAACAGTGGCAGGTGCCGCTTGCGCCACGCTCTCGACAGCGCCGCCGATGGTGGCGGCAGCTATGCCGCCTCCGGCATACTTGAGGAAGTCGCGACGGCTTCCATGGCCAGATACTCCGCTGGCACCTTTCGACACATAAAGCATCGATACATTAAGCACCGAGAGACCTGCAGATCAGCCGTTGTAGCCGGGGCTGGCTTCATCGTCATTATGTTCCATGACCTGCTCGATACCGCTCTCAGCGTTGGTGAGCACTTCGTTCTCAAGCCGGTAAGCAACTGCATCGCCGCGCTCTTCAACCGTGAGCTCGCCCAGCACCTCCTCCCACATCTCGTCTTCCAGGCCGGTCACTTCCTCGGCGTTCTCTATGTGGTCCAGTGCCTCCTGCGATTCTGGATCGATGTCCGAGATATAGTTCAGGTATTCGTCGTAAAGCGTGGCGACCGGTTCGTCGCCTTTGGTGTACATCACTAAATAGCCGCTAGTCAGTGCCATGACAGATCTCCAATCAATAAGCCATCCAGCTTATCAACCGGGTTATGGCCGAATGTAGGTTTACCCTGAAAATCGTGTCAGAACCTGCCTTGCCACAATCGCCTGTCCATGGATTCAATGCATGATATGTAGGAGTCGCACCGATACAAGGCCATGTGCAAGTGGATTACCCTGTGGTTTATTTTGTGATGCCTTGTGCAGGAGAATATGCCATGAATATACTTAACTACTGGCAGGCAGTGGTAGGCGGCAATGCCAATACTAATGCCGAATCGAATAGCGCTGTCGGCAATAGCGAAGCTGGTGTCACGGGCATGATGCTCGGTTACGTGGTTCCGCTTTCCCTCGTCACTCCCGCGATGCTATCCATAGTGGTGCGCCAATACCCAAAACTGTTCACGGATCTGCTGCCGGGAGACCGTCTATACATCGTCGCATTCGCCTTGTTCCTGCTGCAGATAGTGGCGGTGCCGCTGATGGCGTTGATAGTGAAGCACCTGTCGGAGATGGTAGGCGTCATCCCTACCTACAAGGAAGCCTTTGTAGTCACTGCGGTTGCCGCGACGCCTTTCTGGCTGGTTTCCCTGTGTTACCTGGTACCCAGTTTTGCCTTCAATATCGCCATGCACGCCGTGGCAGGCGTTCTCGCCGCATTGTTGGTGTATCTGGGGATTAAAAACGTGTTCCGGCTGGAACGACGCGGTGCAAGGATCATGCTGACGATCGCCGTGGTTGCCGTCGCCTCACTTGCTTTCGGCGTACTGCTCATCTCCACCCTGATGCTGTGGGGCCATGTGCAGCAACTCCAGCTCGCCTTGCCGGCAAGCCACTAGCTTAAACGGCGGGCGGTTGTAGATTGTGTAAAGACTTAGCGAGTAAAAGCTGAATACAGAGACAGAGAATGAAAGCCTGGTATTAACCGTCGTTTGAGCTATTTAAATCCTCATTAAATACCAGGTCGGCTTCCGTCGTATTCTCTGCATCCGCCTTGTTGTTGCCTGGACCTTTATCATTCGGCCCGACTGGCTTGATTGCTGCGGGCTTCTTTATCGGCAGCTTATCGCTGTCCTGTGCTGTAGTATCAATAGACTTTGTATTGGGTGCGTCTGCTTGCATGCATCACTCCTCGCTTTTAGCGTAGATCGTTAATTTAATTTAAAAATTCATACCAGTTCCGCCACATCCAGGTGGGCCGTGCCCATTTTCAGGCAGGCCTCCGCACATGCCCGGCAAGCGCGGGCACAGGCCTGGCAATGCTCTGCAGGGTGCTGGCTGCACTCTTCCGCACAGGCATTGCATATCTCGGCACAATCCTGGCAGATCAGTTGCAGCATCTGGCTGTCGCGTGCCATGAAGCCGGCCGCAAGCCGGCAGAAGGCGGCACAGTCGATGTCCATCAAGATACAGTCCCGCATATAGGCTGCATTCTCTTCACCCAGGCAGGCCACTGCGCAGGTATCGCAGGCTTCCGCACATTTGTTGCATAGATCGATGCATTCCTCGTATTGGCTTGCTGACATGATGTTTCCTTTACGCTGATTTGATGGTGAGCCTCTAATCCAGATCGAAGCAATGATCCGGATTGAGGTATTGAGAGTTTCGTACTATCGGCAAGCATGCGCGCTTAATGCATCGCTGAACATCTTTATTGCCTTAATAATCTTTAATGAATAGTAGGGATCGGCCATCGAAACACGCATAGGGCTGGAACTGATATCCATGTAAGAAAACTCCCGACATGCCGGATAGCCTGCAGCCTATAGCGGGGATGCCCTTACCAACCGCAGAATGAGCGTCCAATCCCGGATTCAGTAAAGACACATGATATTAGGCCGATATTAGGCTCGCTAGCATGTCAGGAGCACCATTATGTTAAGAGCTTTATGGAAAGGCGCT
This sequence comes from Pseudomonadota bacterium, assembly GCA_040387075.1. Classification (GTDB taxonomy): domain Bacteria; phylum Pseudomonadota; class Gammaproteobacteria; order Burkholderiales; family Methylophilaceae; genus DATHXC01. Next base: position 3,614 of record JAZKEL010000191.1, on the reverse strand, counting down.
ATCAGCTTCGGGCTTATCCATATCCCGGTCAACCTGTTCTCGGCCGAGAATGCGCACGAACTGGACCTCGACATGCTGGATAAGCGCGATTTCGCCCCTATCGGTTTCAAGCGCTACAACAAGACCACCGGCAAGGACGTGAAATGGGAGGACATCGTCAAGGGCTATGAGTATGAAGACAATAAATACGTCGTGCTCACCCCGGAAGACCTGAAACGCGCCAACCCGGAAGCGACCCAGACCATCGATATCCTGGCGTTTATAGAAGCCAGGGAAGTGGCACCGATTTACTTTGAACAGCCGTATTACCTGACACCCGGCAAAGGTGGCGACAAGGTGTATGCACTGTTACGGGAAACGCTGACGAAGTCGGGCAAGATCGCCATCGCCCAGGTCATCATCCGCGTCAAGCAACACCTTGCAGCACTCATGCCCATGGGCGACATGATCGTGCTCAACCTGCTGCGCTACGAAGACGAGATCAAATCGTTGGAGGATTACGACCTGCCGGAAAAAGGCTCGGCCAAGACAGCGGTATCGGACAAGGAGATCAAGATGGCCATGTCGCTGGTGGAGGGCATGACCGAACCGTGGAATCCTGCCGATTACAAAGATACGTATCGCGATGACCTGATGACCATGATCAAGAAAAAAGTCGCATCGAAACAGATCCATGAAATCAACGATGAAGAGGCACCTGCACCTTCCGGCAGTTCGAACGTGGTCGACATCATGGCATTGTTGAAGCAGAGCCTGGAAGCCAAGGGTAAAAAACCGGCTGGAAGCAAAGCCTCTGTAGAGAACACCATACAGGTTACCCCGGCAAAGATAGCCCAGACAAAAACAGCCAAACCCAAGCCTGCAACGAAGGTAAAGACCGCGAAGCCAGCAAGCTCGGCGAAAACGGCAAAACGCGCATGAGTCTTAACCAGGCATGAGTCTAGACAAATACTGGGAAAAGCGGGACTTTAAGATTACGCCTGAGCCGCGTGGCGAAGAGGTCAAATCCACCAGCCAGCTTTCCTATTTCATCCAGCGCCACCATGCCCGCCGCCTGCATTACGACTTCAGGCTGGAGCTGAACGGGACGCTGAAAAGTTGGGCGGTGCCGAAAGGCCCCAGCTTTAATCCGGCGGATAAACGCCTGGCGGTGCATGTCGAAGACCATCCACTGTCATACGGTACTTTTGAAGGCGACATACCCGCCCATCAATACGGGGCGGGGCATGTCGTGCTGTGGGACAAAGGCAGTTGGACGCCGATAGGCGACCCGGAACAGGGATATAAGCAGGGCAACCTGAAATTCATGCTGGACGGCCACAAGCTGCACGGCAAATGGGCCCTGGTGCGCATGCAGAAAGCCAGCAAGGAGGAAGACCGGGATAACTGGCTGCTCATCAAGGAAAAAGACGACGAAGCCAAATCCGGTGCAGCGGCGAATGTCACTGAGCTTCGGCCTGAGAGCGTAGCCGGTATCGAGGATTCGATAGCCAGGCAGGCCGGCACTAAAAAAAATGGAATAAATCAAAAAAAGACATCCGCTTCTCCAGCGATGCCTACTCCAGATACAGGCACAGATGCCATGCCCGGGATGATCAGCCCGCAACTTGCCACGCTGGTGCAACATGCGCCGAATGGGGATCAATGGCTGTGCGAGGTGAAGTACGACGGGTATCGCGCAATGTGCCGCATCGACCATTCCAAGATCAATGTCTATACCCGGGCCGGCAATGACTGGACGCGTAAATGGCCGTCGATAACGCGCGCACTGGGCGATGTGCCTGCAGAGCAGGCATGGCTGGATGGCGAAGTGGTGGCCCTGGATAAAGATGGCAACATCAGCTTCCAGGCCTTGCAGAATCATGATGCCGGCAAGCAAGGTGAGGATGCGACCAGGCTGGCCTATTATGCGTTCGACTTGCTGTACCTCAACGGCCACGATATCAGCGCATTTTCGCTACTGGAGCGGAAGTCGTTGCTGAAAGAGCTACTGTCCGGCTTGCCCGCCGATTCCCTAATTCTGTACAGCGACCATATCGTCGGTAACGCCCCGGCCGTATTCAAGGATGCCTGCAAACACGGGCTGGAAGGCATCGTCGTGAAACAGGCGGATGCCCCGTATTTTCATGGTCGCTCTGCAGACTGGCAAAAAGTGAAGTGCATATTGCAGCAGGAATTCGTGATCGGCGGTTACACCGATCCGGAAGGTAGTCGCAATGGCTTCGGCGCGCTGGTGCTAGGCGTATACGATGCATCTGGCAAACTCATCTATACAGGCCGTGTCGGCACTGGGTTTGATGGCGAAACGATAAGCCGGGTGACGAGGAAACTCAAGACGCTGGCGGTAACCAGGACGGCATTCGACAAGCCGACCGGCCAGGACTTACGCGGTGTGCACTGGGTGAAGCCTGTGCTGGTAGCGGAAGTGAAGTTTGCGCAATGGACGGATTCCGGCGTGATCAGGCATGCCTCGTTTATCGCCTTGCGCGACGACAAGGCAGCACAGGAAATAACCCGCGAACAGTCCGTGCATGAGGCATCGGACCTACCTGGCGCGGAATTAGCGGAGACCAGGAAGATGGCATCGAACACCGCAGATGGATCGCATAGATCCCAAAAGAAACCAGTCAAGTCGATAGAGGGTTCAGCAGCCACCATTGCCGGCGTGACACTGACGCATCCCGACAAGATATTGTTTTCCGCCAGCCAGCACACCAAACTCGACCTGGCGCAGTATTACCAGGCGATTGAGGAATGGCTGATGCCGCACCTTGAAGACCGTCCCTTGTCGCTGGTTAGATGCCCGCAAGGCGGAGAAAACAAATGTTTTTTCCAGAAACATTACAATGAGACGAGTGCGGAGCAGATACAGCAGGTCGAGATCCCCGGCAATGGTACCTACATGATGGCGAACAACCTGACTGCCGTCATCGCCATGGTGCAGATGGGCGTGCTGGAATTGCATACCTGGGGATCGAAAAAAAGCCACCTGATGAAGCCGGACCGCATCACGCTCGACCTTGATCCAGACCCGGCGGTGCCTTGGGCGAAAGTGATAGAGGCGGCACAGCTGGTGAAATTCCTGTTGGAAGAGATCGGCCTGGCCAGCTTCGTTAAAACCACCGGCGGCAAGGGCCTGCACATCGTAGCGCCGATCAAGCCGGAACTCGATTTTACCGAGATCAAGGCATTTTCAAAATCCATCGCCGAGCATCTAAACAATACGCTGCCGGATCATTTTGTTGCCGTGATGAGCAAGAGCAAGCGTATCAACAAGATATTCGTGGATTACCTGCGCAACGGCGTGGATGCCACGGCCGTGGCCGCCTACTCCACCCGTTCCAAACCCGATGGCCCTATCTCCGCCCCAATACGCTGGGACGAACTCTCCGAACATCTGCATGCGGATACCTTCAAGCTGGACAACATACTGGAGCGTTTGCATTCACTCGAAGCAGACCCCTGGGCAGATTACTTCACTACCAGGCAGCGGGTAACAGCGAAGATGATCAAGATTTTCAAATAGGCTTATTTCTGGATTTATTTCGAATTAAGTCGGTTTGCTACTTCCGAACTCGTTATTCATACCCGAAAACCGTGAAGGTCTTCCCCGT
>JAZKEL010000190.1:0-2629 GCA_040387075.1 Pseudomonadota bacterium | reverse complement strand
GGTCGCCTGTCATGATTACTTTCCCCGGGTTGTTTTCGACAATATAACAAAAAAACGATGCCTCTGTGAGGCGCATGGATATTGCCTCGCAGAGCCTGTCTCGAATTTTTTAATCGGGTGCAGGGGTTATTTTGTCAGCTCTTGCCTGCCACCGCGCTAAACCCTATCCATAAGGCGATCAGGCCGAGCACGATACTCAGCACTACATTGCTGCCGGCCACTAAAAATTCGCCGCGGCGCAAAAGCTGGAAGGTTTCGAGCTCGAAGGCGGAGAAGGTGGTGAAGCCGCCGACGATGCCGGTGAACAGGAACACGCGGGCTTCCGTAGAGAAAACTCCGTCTTTTACCGCGAGGCCGGCCAGGATACCGATCACCAGGCAGCCCAGCACATTGACAACAAACGTGCCTAAGGGGAAACGCCAGTTCGCGGCATGATCAAGCACCCAGCCGGACAGCTTGAAACGCGCGACAGAGCCTAGTGCGCCGCCGAGTGCGACAAAAAGGATTGATTTCATCGATGTATCCGCTCACTGAATAATTGGTGCGAGAGACAGGTTAGCAAAGGCCCGCCAATTTGTGCAGCATCTGCAGGCATTGCCAAGGTTTCTTATACCGGGCTGCTTGCCACTTCGACCCGGTTCCTGCCAGCTTCTTTCGCTTTGTACAGCGCCTTATCTGCTGCGCGCAGCAGGTCTTCGGTGGTATTGCCATGCTCGGGAAATGCTGCCACCCCGAACGAAGCCGAGACCTGTCCCAGAGAGCGCCCGAAATGCTGGAGTTGCAGGGCAAGGATGACTTTGCGTAACTGGTCGCTTAACTCCATGACGATGGACAATGGCGCTTCCGGGAAAATGACCACGAACTCCTCCCCGCCGAAGCGGCAGGCGATGTCGCCGGTGCGTGAGTTCTTGGCGAGCAGGGTGCCCACTTCGCGCAGCAGCATGTCGCCGGCATCGTGGCCGAAGGTATCGTTGAAGCCCTTGAAATGATCCAGGTCGAGGATGACCAGCCCTAAGGGACGGTTCTTGCGCTGCGCGGTGGCCAGCTCGCGCAGCATGGATTCTTCCATATACCGCCGGTTGAACAGCCCGGTGAGCGGGTCGCGCACCGACAGGCTACGCAGGGTCTCGCGCAGCTTCATGCTGGACATGGCCAGCGCGATCTGGCTGGCCAGGTTATTGGCCAGGTTGCGTTCTTCAATGCCGATGACGCGCATGTGGCGATTTTCCAGGTGCATGATGCCCAGCACGTTGCCCTGCGCTACGATGGGGATGCACACGCTGCACACATCGCCCCAATCCTGCAGGTGGCGGCAGGCGATGGAGTGGGTGGCGTGGTCGAGGATATGCGTTTCGCCGCGGCGCAGCGCCCAGCAGTCCTCCGGCTCGAACATGATGTCGCTTCTGGATTCTTCGCCCCAGCTGACGCTGACCTCTACCTGGTTGCGCGATTCGCGGAACAGGTACAGCGCACCGGAATCGGTATTGAGCAGGCGAGTGGCGTACTGACAGATGACATCCAGCGACTCGTCGGTGTCGGAGCATGCCTGCAGCAGGCTGGTCATTTCCCCCATCAGCGACAGGTTGCGCACGGTCATCTCATTGATGATCTGGCTTTCGAGCAGCGCTTCTTCTGCCTCACGGCGTTTGGAGATTTCGCGCTGGCCGTTATAAAACGCCACGCCCAGCAAGACCAGGAAACCTAAGGTAATGAACGCCAGCCACAGATGCAGCTGGTGCAACTTGTTTTTGCTGTCTTCACTGCGCACTTCCAGCAATATTTCTTCCTGCGACATCAGTTGGGTCACCTGGCCGCGTATCTGGTCGATGATCAATTTAGCGCGCGCCATGGTAGCGGCCGCCTGGTCTTCCCCTAGTTTCTTGGTCTCGATCTCGGCCTTCGCCAGGCTGAGCAATTCGTTGATCAGAGGGATCAAGGCATTCACCCGTTCATGCTGCACGGGATTATCCGCAGTGAGTCTTTGAAGCTCTGTCAGGTGGGTGGGTATATCTTTCTTGGCCTGGAAGTAAATCGGCAGGTATTGATCCTGTTTCGTAATGTAATAGCCGCGACGCGCATTTTCCACGGCACCCACATCAATGCGCAGATGCTCGAATTTGTTCAGCACGGTGTAGGTATGTTCGACCCAGGAACGCGAATCTACCAGCTCCTTGGTGGATTGTTGCAATAGCCATAGCAGGAGCGGCACCACCGAGATGGCCATGAAAAGTGCCAGGTACTGAGACTTGAGGAGAGGACGTAAACGTTTCATCAGTAACTTCAGGAACTCGTTGAAAGATATTGAAATGATTATAGAAACATCATTCCATCACGACAACACATTAATTCTACTGAAGAAGTGCGGGCAGGCATTCACGTTACGGTCAACATGAATGCCTGCCCGCTATTGCAGCAGCGATTTAAAACTCGCCGCGCAGGCCGATCAGCAGAGACCGTCCGCCTAGCGGTGCGATGTCCTTGAGGAAAGAGCTATGCTCGCGGATTTCTTCGTTCAGCAAATTGTTGGCTTTAGCAAACGCTTCGAGACGGTAGGTCACCGGTAGCTGGTAGGTGAAGGTTGCGTTCACCGCTGTATAGGCGCTGGTTGAAAGCTCATCGACGCCGGTAC
>JAZKEL010000189.1:0-2279 GCA_040387075.1 Pseudomonadota bacterium | reverse complement strand
GTCTGGTGGCTGATGCCTTCGTTGAAACTGGTGTGATCCTGCCGGCCCATGACCCAGGTGCGGAAATTACAGCCGGAGATGAAGTCGCCGAAATGCGCATCTATCATGCCTTCCTTGATCATGCGCTCGACCGAAACCTGCGGTGCCTGCGGCCGGTCGGTCTTGACCAGCAGCAGGTGGTCGGCATTCAGCTTGGTAGCCAGCCATGCGGCCAGGCTATCCGAGGTGACGTCCCAATTGGCGGGGATTGTTTCATCCGCACACACCATCTGTGCAGGCAGCCAGACGATGGCGCGATGCTGCCAGCCCCGCTCGGCGATTTCCAGCTCAGATGTGGCTGTCACTAATTCCGGGTTAAGCCCCGTCATCAGCACGCCGTATTGTTCCATCGCCATCACCGCCATCTGGTGGGCGACCCGGTCGCTCACTTTGGAGCGCGTCTGCGCTTCGCGCACTGCATCTGCAAAGATGCCGCCGCCGGGCACGATGACCACTTTGCCATCGGCATGCTTGCTGAATACATCCAGCCATTCCTTTAGCTCGGGCGTACCGAGCAGGCTGCCGCCCAGCTTAACGACCCACATCGCCGGCTCCTTCCAATTCGCCGCCGAAATGCTGCATCAGCTGCAACATGGAAGACGCCTTATCCAGCGTCTCACGGTATTCCTTGTGCATCTCAGAATCTGCCACTATGCCTCCTCCGGCCCAAAAACGTATCTCGTTGTTTGAATAAATCGCAGTGCGTATGGCAATGTTGGTGTCCATATTGCCATCGAAACCAATATACCCTATCGCCCCACAGTATAGCCCACGGCGGTTGGGTTCCAGCTCTTCGATAATCTGCATGGCCCGCAGTTTGGGTGCCCCGGTGATGGAACCGCCGGGAAAGCATCCCCTGAGCATGTCGATGGCCGTTTTACCCGGTGCAAGCTGGCCGGTCACCGTGCTGACCAGGTGGTGCACATTGGCAAAGCTTTCCAGCTTGAATAAATTATCCGCACGCACACTGCCGGTTTCGCAATTCTTGCCGATGTCGTTACGCAACAGGTCGACGATCATCAGGTTCTCCGCCCTGTCCTTGAGGCTGGCTTTGAGATCGCCAGCATTAGCATGGTCTTCCGCTTCATTACTTGAGCGCGGCCGCGTTCCCTTGATGGGCCGTGTTTCCACATGCTGCCCTACCACTTGCAGAAAGCGCTCTGGAGAACCTGACAACACCTGCAGGCCAGGGAAATTCATAAAGGCCATGAAGGGTGCCGGGCTGATATTCCGCAGTTGCAGATATGCCTGCCAGGCATCGCCTTCAGCTGCTGCGGCAAAGCGTTGCGCCAGGTTCACCTGGTAACAGTCGCCTTCTACAATATAGCGCTTGATGCGTTCGAATGCCTGGCTGTATTGCGGCAAATCCATATTGGATGTGACTGTGGATGTTAATTTAAACGCAGTGACAGGTGCCTGGAAAGGTGCGTCGAATAAGGCGCACAGGGCATCCCACTTTTGTTTCGTATCGTGATGGAATGCATGCGAAACCAGGTAACTGCGCCGCTCCCGATGATCGACAACCAGTGCCCAGTCGTAGATGCCCACCATCATCTGCGGTATCGCTTCCGCGTCGAATGCCTGTTTTGGGAGGTGTTCAACACGGCGAGCTAGGTCGTACCCGAAATAGCCAATAGCACCGCCCGCGAAAGGAAGGTCTGGCAGGCTGGACGACCCGACAGACTCTCCATCTTTCTCATCCTTTTCTGTGCCATCGGCCAGGTAAGGTTGCATCGCTGCTTTTAGCAGTTCGAAAGGATCCGCATCGCTGCGATGCACGCCGCTGGGATCCGTGATTTCAGTGTGCGAATCCTGCGTGCTTATGGTGATGAACGGGTCCGCCGCAATAATATCGTAACGTCCATATTGGCTACCGGGCTGGCCGCTATCGAGGAATACGGCCCAATCCCGCTGTGCAATACGCGCAAACAGCAATGCACTGTCTGGCTGGTACGTGATTTCATGCCATCGCTTGATTTCAGGTTTTAACACGTTAAACCCGGCCTTCAATAGTGGAGCGTTCATCAGCAGACAATACTGCGACTGCATACGCAGGCAGGCAGACTGCTGCTGCAACTCGTAAAGCATCGTCATCGCTATGGATAAGCGACGACGCATCGACATAAGGGCGTTGTAACTGGTTCGCCAGGTGGCGTACCAGGAAACTGCCAGCACCGGCACCCACCAACGGGGCATCCGGCTTGACCAGCTGCCGAGACAGGGCCCGTGACACTGCCTGC
>JAZKEL010000188.1:271-2290 GCA_040387075.1 Pseudomonadota bacterium | reverse complement strand
ATGCGCGGCATGCTGCAGGCCTTCCAGCCTTTGCTAGGCGCCTGGTCGGGCAAGCTGGAATTGAAGACGCTGCATAGCCTGGATTGGGGTTCCGGACTGCTGGTCCTGCAAGGCGAGGCCCTGATGTGCGGGTTTTACCTCAATGAATTGCTCCTGCGCCTGTTGCCACGCGAGGATGGGCACGAATCGTTATTCGATTATTATGCGCAAACACTGCGCACGCTTTCCAGGTCGACCGAGTATGCCAGCACATTGCGGCGTTTTGAACTCAAGATGTTGCAGGAGATGGGCTACGCGGTTCCGCTGGAACAGGATCAGCACCAGTCGCAGATCGTGGCGGATGCTATCTATACCTACATTCCGGAGCTTGGCGCTGTAGCCCGTGCCCAGGCTAAAAACTTCACGCAAAGCGGCGTACAATTATCAGGGAAAACCTTGCTGGACATGAGCAATGACGACTACGCCGATGTGCAGACGCAGCAGCAGAGCAAGCAGCTCATGCGCAGTCTGCTGGCCCATTACCTGGGGGATAAACCCCTGCACACACGCCAGCTTTTAATCGATCTACAAGGGCTTTAACCAGCAATGATCAAACTAGGCATCAATATCGACCACGTCGCCACGCTCAGGCAGGCACGCGGTACGCTCTATCCAAGCCCGATCCAGGCTGCCTTGCGTGCAGAAGAGGCAGGGGCAGATAGCATTACCCTGCATTTGCGTGAAGATCGCCGCCATATCCAGGATGCTGACGTCTATGCACTGCGCCCCTTGCTGCAGACCAAGATGAATTTTGAAATGGCCGTCACCGATGAGATGGTCGCCATCGCCCTGAAAGTGAAACCGCAGGATGTTTGCCTGGTGCCGGAGCGCCGCGAGGAACGTACTACTGAAGGCGGCCTCGATGTTGTAGGCAATCAGCAACGAATTGCGGATGTGTGCGATCAGTTAGCCGACGCCGGTATCCGGGTTTCCCTGTTCATCGCGCCTGACATCGCCCAGATAGATGCAGCAAAGGCTGCGGGCGCCCCGGTCATCGAGCTGCATACCGGCAGGTTTGCAGATGCCGAAGGCGCCGTTCAGCGGCACGAGTTGGACCGCATAACACGCGCAACCGAATACGCTTTACAACTGGGGCTGGTTGTCAATGCGGGTCATGGCCTCAATATTCATAATGTGCATCACATTGCCGCTATTCCCGGCATTGAAGAACTGAATATTGGCCATGCAATTGTGGCGCACGCCGTGTTCGTGGGCTGGGAATACGCCATTCGTGAGATGAAGGCGCTAATGCTCCAAGCTGCTTCCTCCAACTCTCCAGTACTTGCAATCCGGCCATGATCTTCGGCATCGGCACCGATATCGTTGAAGTTTCGCGTATCGAAGATTCCCTGGCCCGTTTCGGCCATGCGTTCGCCATGCGCCTGCTGAATGAGCGAGAGATGCAGGAGTTCATGCTTACCAATACGCAGGCACGCTTCCTCGCGAAGCGTTTTGCCGCGAAAGAAGCCTTTGCTAAAGCATTAGGCACGGGCATTCGTACACCCGCCAGTTTCGAGAATATCGGCGTGACCCATGACGATCTTGGCAAGCCCTTCCTGGATTTGGCTCCTGAACTACAAGCCTACCTGGATGAAAAATGCATACGTTTCCAGCATCTTTCCATCAGCGACGAAAAAATGCTGGCGGCTGCATTTGTGGTGTTAGAGACCTGAGTTGGAAATGGACGAAGTTACTGACGTGGCACGTCGTTTCGGCGGCGTCAGCCGCCTGTATGGCGAGGCTTGCCTTGCAAAGTTTAAAGCGGCGCACGTCTGTGTCATCGGCATCGGCGGTGTAGGCTCCTGGGCCGCAGAGGCCCTGGCTCGCAATGCAATTGGTCGTATCACCTTGATCGACCTGGACAACATCGCCGAATCCAATGTTAACAGGCAGTTGCATGCGGTTGACGGTGCGTTCGGTAAAGCCAAGGTCACTGCCATGGCGGAGCGTATCCGTGCGATCAATCCGGAATGCGATGTC
>JAZKEL010000188.1:0-261 GCA_040387075.1 Pseudomonadota bacterium | reverse complement strand
TGGAAATCGAAGATTTCGTCACGCTGGAAAATGCGGCATCGATGCTGGGTCGGGGATACGATGCGGTACTGGATGCCATCGACGATGCCAGTGCCAAGGTGGCGATAGCCGCCTACTGCCAGCAATATAAGATTCCTTTGATCATCACCGGGGCGGCCGGCGGCCGGCTTGATCCCACCAGGATCCGCACGGCAGATATGGCCCAGGTCACTGGCGATCGACTGCTTGCAAAAGTACGCAACCAATTGCGGCGCGATCACC
>JAZKEL010000187.1:0-1793 GCA_040387075.1 Pseudomonadota bacterium | reverse complement strand
ATCGCCGCCAAAGGCGGCGATCAGGCACAGATCGTCTACGAGACTGCTGACCTCTGGTTCCACTGTCTGGTCATGCTGGCTAAGGCCGGCCTGAAGCCGCAGGATGTGCTGGATGAGCTGGCGCGGCGCGAAGGGCTATCAGGCCTGGATGAAAAAGCGGCACGCAAGGAGTAACGATGGTAATTAAACACACTGTCGACGACTGCATCTTCTGCAAGATCGTCAAAGGCGACATCCCCTCCAAAAAGATTTATGAGGATGATGAACTCATCGTGTTTAACGACATTCATCCTTTAGCGCCAGTGCATTTCCTGATCGTGCCTAAAGAGCATATCGAAAGCCTGGCTGCATGCACTCCGGAGCACGAGCCTCTGCTCGGTAAGATGCTGTTATTGGCTCCCAGGCTGGCAAAAGAACAGGGGCTGCCAGGCTTCCGCACCATGATCAATACTGGTCGTGAAGGCGGGCAGGAAGTGTTCCATATCCATGTTCACGTATTCGGCGGCGGCGATACCCTGCCCAAAACCTAACTCAACACCTATAAATTCAACAGGAGAGCCATCATGGGTTCATTCAGTATCTGGCATTGGCTAATCGTATTGTTAATCGTAGTACTGGTTTTCGGTACCAAGAAATTGCGCAATATCGGGAGCGATGTAGGCGGTGCCATGAAGAATTTCAAGGATGCCATGGGCCAGGAGAACGCAGGTGATAAACAGCAGAAAGCTGCCCAGCTTGACGAGTCGGCGTCTCCGGGCACCACGGTAGAAGGCGAAGTCACCCAGAAGACCAAGCAGCCCTGATGTTAAGCGCTACTGGTGTTGCTGGCGAAGAGAAGTAGGATGTTTGACGTCGGCTTTTCAGAAATGGTGATGATTGCCGTCGTGGCGCTGATCGTGATCGGCCCGGAAAAATTGCCCAAAGTGGCGCGTACCCTCGGCCTGCTGGCAGGACGTATGCAGCGTTACGTATCCAATGTGAAGTCCGATATCCAGCGTGAAATGCAGTTCGAGGATCTGCAGAAACTGCAGCAGGAAATAAAACTGGGTTACGAGCAAACCGAAGCTCACGTCAACGAAATAGGTGCTGATATCAAGCGTGAGGTTGCTGCGCTGGAAAAGGAAATTGACAGCAGCCTGGTCAGTAACAATACGATTTTACCACCAGCTGAAGTCGCTAAACCCGGCCAGGCGAGCCAGCAGGAGCTGCCCTTGTCGCATTCTGCCGCATCTGAATTGCAAACTCCTGATGCGACGCAAGTGCAAGCAACAGAATTACCGGACGTTCAAGTACCTGAGCCTGAAATTCCAGCCCTGCTGGTCGCCCAGCCAGAGAAACCTGTTTAGCCCGAGTGAATACTTCCGACACGTTTATTTCACACCTGATCGAGTTGCGCGACCGCCTGTTGCGCATGGTCATCGGTTTCCTGGTGGTGTTCCTGTGCCTGTTCCCGTTCGCCAATAAAATCTATACCCTGCTGGCGCATCCGCTGTTGAGCAAGTTGCCGGCAGGCGGCCAGATGATCGCAACCGCGGTGACTACGCCATTTTTCGTTCCCATCAAGGTGGCCATGCTCACGGCCTTTGTGATTTCGCTGCCGCATACGCTCTACCAGGTATGGTCGTTCGTGGCGCCTGGCCTGTATGCCCATGAGCGCCGCTTTATGGGCCCGCTGGTGATTGCCAGCACACTGCTGTTCCTGCTTGGCATGACCTTCGCCTATTTTGCCGTATTCCCAGTGGTGTTCGGATTTATTGCTGGCAGTGCACCGGAAGGCGTGGCAGTGATGACGG
>JAZKEL010000186.1:1844-2126 GCA_040387075.1 Pseudomonadota bacterium | reverse complement strand
CCGTCGTCGATCCATTCGGCCGTCGCAGCGATTCCGCCGGCTCCCGCAATCGCACCCGCCAATCCAGTCCCGCGCACAACCACGCAGTACGCGACTTCCCACCCACCATTTCAGTGCCAGACTCCAGTCACTTCTCAGACAGCCTTTATCTGGGAAATCGACAGAGCCTTATTGCATATGACTAACTTGGCGGACGGTTCTAGATACACGATTTCTGACATCCGCGGCACCAGCGGCGGTCAGGAGCGAATCATGGCTCACCTCTACACGCCTAGTTACGGC
>JAZKEL010000186.1:0-1834 GCA_040387075.1 Pseudomonadota bacterium | reverse complement strand
TCAGGTCAACACCGGCAAAGGTACGACGGACGGTGCTGGCTTCTGAGGCGGTGAAGGAATCCATCTCAACGGCGACGATTGTACACCCGACCAGGTTGCGGCATAGTGGGACGTTATCTCCAACCTTGCGGGTTCGCATCATTATGAAAACGGTGGGCCGTAGGTCATGAAGTTTGTAGGTAAAGCAGCCGCAGCAGCAGGAACGAACCTGGGATAGTAAAACGGGACATCCACAATGACGCTCGCTCGAGTGTAATTTCACTAGCTATTCGAACGATATAAGCAGGCTAGTGGCACCGTCAAACAAAGATGCTTAAACTAGGCGACCCAGGCTGTCGAAAAATAAGTTAACTGTGACCGCCTAACGCGGGGCCAATGAGGCGCAGTCTGGCGCTGGCTCGTTTTAAGCATTTAATTTGCCATCCACGCGCGAGAAAGGACGGCAGATATCGGAAACGCGGTGGAGCTAGACAAACGTCCGCATTATTAACGCCACACCCTCTTAACATAATTCCCGCTATCGGGTTCCCGGGAGCCGACAATTCTCCCAATTTCTGATGCGCTTGAACCGCTTGGAACGGTGCCATGGATCATTTTGTCCCATGCCACATCTTTGCGGCCAGCTAGGACTACTGAGGGTCAATTGAATCTTAAGGAACATGGGCCATTCGCACCCAGTAAAGGAGAGACGGCGTGGCACAGTTGCTTGCAGCAAAATGGACCGACCCGGCGGCATCGGAAGACAAACGTGGCGCGGCGCGGCGTACGCTTCGCCTGGCATTGCCTGCCTCCTCCGTCCAAGTAGCCACAACCAATGTTGTGATACACGATCTGTCAGAACTTGGATTCATGATCGAAACATCCGCTGAACTGGCAGTCGGCGAAACATTTCAGATCGACATGCCGCAAGCAGGTCTAATTGAGGCTCGCGTCGTCTGGAACCAGGATTCCTCCTTTGGATGCAGATTTCTCTCATGCGTCTCCAAAGGCGCAGTAAGTGCCGCCATGCTGCTCGCGCCAATTGAACAGGCCGCGCCAGCGGACATTTTGCCGCAAGCGAAGAGCTGGTCGGATTTTGATGACGACAATATCGCCGAAGATGCGACTTACCGCGGCCAGACAGCTGCCATGGTCAGCTTGGCGCTCCTCTCGATTGTCGTCATTCTGTTCATATTTGCACTGCTGAGTCTTCCATTTTCGTCAGAGCAGTTTTCGCCTTGACGGACGCGCGCGCTGGCCAGCAGTAATTAGCCGCGTCACGCCAATACATCCATCGGCCAGCATTGCCTGCAATGACTTGGGGCCCTCGCCCTTGGAGGAAAATGACGGCCAGGCTCAAACCAATGCAAATTTGCAGAAGGAAAAGCCGTCATGACGCCAAACGCAGATTGCGATGCGGCCCGTTTTCTAATGATTGATGGTTGAACGAATATTGTAATGCTGGATAATCAAACGATCGAGAAATCAGAAATAACCGCCTCGGAATGTGCTACTCGAACAATTCTAGCCAAGAGCCTCCCGCCTTGGCCGGAGGAACTAGAAGGCTTCGTCCAAAAGGACCGGCGTGTTCGACCATATTTGCCATGCCATTCTCGGCCAACACCAACTTCGCTTTTGATAAGTCTTGCACGCGCAAGCTGTATCCAGCGAAAGTGGCTGGCTGGTTTTTCAAGAGGTCAGATGCAGGGCTGTCGGCAGCGGGCTGCATCAGGATGATGGCGCGACCACCGATTGATATTTCGCGGCCAACTGCTTTGAGGTGCGGAAGGGCAATACTCCTGCCGGGAGTGAAGCCGCTGGCGCTGTATATCTTTTCCGCTTCAGGCAAGCTACG
>JAZKEL010000185.1:0-3760 GCA_040387075.1 Pseudomonadota bacterium | reverse complement strand
GGATCATTTGCCATGAATTACTCCGAAAATTACTAAAAATTATGCGTATGCTAAAAACTATGCGTAAGCATTGGCTGAAGTTGCAAAGTCAGCCATACGCTGTTGATGTTCCACTAATACTTGCCGGATCAGGTCCATACCTTCACCGGATTTGGCAGAAATCCGTACTTTGGAAATTCTACCATATTCATCGCGCTCTAGCCCCGACTCCATGCCTATCCGGTCAATCTGGTTAAGAACGAGTACCTGGTGCACATGCGCAGCGCCTATTTCCGCCAGCACCTTATCCACTTCCTTGATCTGTTCATCGCGATTGGTACTGGCGGTATCCACTATATGCAATAGCAAATCGGCCTGAGCAGCCTCTTCCAGGGTCGCACCAAATGCCTCTACCAACGCATGCGGCAGGTGCTTGATAAAACCGACGGTATCCGCAATCACCACCTGGCCGCCTTCCGGCAGATACAGTTTGCGTGAAGTGGTATCGAGGGTTGCGAACAACTGATCGGCCGCATATACGCCGGAGTGGGTCAAACGATTGAACAACGTCGACTTGCCTGCATTGGTATAGCCGACCAGCGATACCGACATCACTTGCGAGCGTTTACGTGAACGGCGTTGCATGCCGCGCTGCTGCTTAAGCTTATCCAGCTTCTCACGAAGCTGCTTGACCCGCTGGCGAAGCATACGCCGATCCAGCTCCAACTGTGTCTCACCTGGTCCTCCGCGTACGCCGATACCGCCTTTTTGTCTTTCAAGGTGGGTCCAGCCCCTGACCAGGCGCGTGGACAGATGTTCAAGCTGCGCCAGCTCAACTTGTAATTTACCTTCGTGGCTTTGCGCACGCTGGGCAAAAATATCCAGGATCAATCCGGTGCGGTCTGCCACCCTGCACTCCAGCAGGCGCTCAAGATTGCGCTGCTGGGAGGGGCTCAGGTCGTGATTAAAAACGGCTACTTTGGATTCAGTTGCACGGATGGTTTCTGCAAGCTCGTCTGCCTTACCCGAACCGATGAAAAACTTCGCATCCGGCTTGAGGCGTGTGCCCTCGATAGTTGCCGTCACCTGCATGCCGGCACTGAGGGCGAGTTGCCGTAATTCATCCAGGCTTTCTTCGTACCCCTGCTCGCCGAAATCAAGACTCACCAGGACTGCAGCGTCACCGCCGCTGGGACGATCAATCATCCTTATCTGTAGCGAAGCGGTAAGTTACATAGACGGCATTACAAAGACCAGTTACAGCAACTTCATCCGTCATTGAATTAACTTTCACTCGCCTCAGCAGCTTGGTGTGAAGGGGGGATAGACACCGCACGGCCAGGCACGATAGTCGATATCGCGTGTTTATATACCATTTGCGTTACGGTATTCTTCAAAAGTATCACGTACTGGTCGAATGAATCGACTTGGCCTTGCAGCTTGATACCATTGACCAGATAAATGGAAACCGGCACATGTTCCTTGCGCAGGATATTGAGGAACGGATCTTGTAGCATTTGCCCTTTTGTATTCATTTTTTTGCTCCTATTACTATTGTTTTGCTATCTGGAGTTAGCAACTCTACATTAAATAAAACCATTACGGGTTTGTACCCTTGAGTTTCCCTACTGCCTTTATATTGGGGACGATCTCTTGCATCACAATACCCCTCTATAATCAGCATGAACAATCGTTCATGTTGCAGCCATTGATTCGTAGACTGCAGCTTTTCCGCTTTGTTCTGCCCTCATAAGAAATATCGCGAAGAAATGCCAATAACAAATCGGCTGCGAGGAAATATAGGCTATCAGAACGCGCGTATACGCCGGATGACCTCATCCCGCCCTAATAGCTCCATGACAGCATCTATTGCCGGTGACTGCCCTGCTCCGGTGAGCATCACGCGCAAGGGCATAGCCAACTTGGGGAACTTGAGCGCATGATCGGTAACAGATTTCTGGATCAGTTCATGAATGGCTGCAGCAGTCCACTCAACCATAGCCAAAGCATCTGACAGCGCATGAATGACCGGCAGGATTTCCGGGCTGATATGCTTCGCCGCAGCCGCCTCATCGATGACAGGCAACTGGTAGAAATACACAATGCCTGCCGCAAGCTCATTCAATGTATTGGCACGCTCCCGGTATAACTCGACTACTTTCAACAACTCCGGCCCGCTCTCAAAATTAAGGGCCGGCTGGCGCTTTTTCACCTCATCTGCCAAGTAGCCTGCATCCGCCTGCTTGATGTAGTGCGCATTGAGCCAGTTCAGTTTTTCAGTATTGAACTGCGCGGCAGAAGGCGTGATATGGTCCAGGTCGAACCATGCACAGAACTGGTCCATGCTGAACACTTCGTCGTCCCCATGCGACCATCCCAGCCTTGCCAGGTAATTCAATACGGCCTCCGGCAGGTAGCCGTCTTCATCGTACTGCATGACGCTGACAGCACCATGGCGTTTAGACAGCTTCTGTCCATCGTCACCGAGGATCATGGAAAGGTGTGCATATTGGGGGATAGCCGCACCCAGGGCCATCAGCATATTGATTTGCCGCGGTGTGTTATTGACATGGTCATCCCCCCGGATCACCTGTGTGATACCCATTTCCCAGTCATCGACAACCACACAGAAATTATAGGTCGGGGTGCCGTCTGCACGCGCAATGATCAGGTCGTCCAGCTCTTCATTGGAAATACTGATGGTTCCCTTTACCAGGTCATTCCAGCTGACCAGGCCAGCTTGCGGATTCCGGAAACGGATAACCGGGGATATGCCTTGCGGTATCGCGGGTAAAGTCTTTCCCGGTTCAGGCCGCCAGCGGCCGTCATAACGGGGCTTGATGTTCTGGGCCATTTGCTGTTCGCGCAATGCCTCAAGCTCTTCCTTACTGGAATAGCAATGGTATGCATTGCCCGCATCCAGCATCTGCTGGAGTACCTGCTTGTAACGATCCATGCGCTGCATCTGGTAAAACGGGCCTTCATCCCAGTCCAGGCCTAGCCAGTTCATACCATCCAGGATGGCCTGGACCGCTTCCGGGGTAGAACGGGCAACATCGGTATCCTCGATGCGCAATATAAAACTGCCCTTGTTTTTACGGGCATACGCCCAGGAGAACAAGGCGGTACGTGCACCGCCAATATGGAGAAAGCCGGTTGGGCTAGGGGCAAAACGCGTACGTACGGTCATGGGATTCAAATCGATGAGGAATGCTTAATTTTACCACGTCACTCTTAAATTAATCGCCAAATCATGCGCACAAATTATGGCGCATTTCTGACAGTGTCGTCACCGCATCCGCAATTGTAGAAGTGTGCCCCGAGACGAATGGGGCATCTAAGCAATAAAATAACCACGATAATTGCGCAGGTGAATTACTTAAGGATGCAGTCACGCCAATAAATTGATCTATCCTATTGTTATTAAATGATTATTTATATAAAACATATAGATGCAGGCACCTCCATCTATAGTACTCTATGATTGATTATCATCGACACCATTCCCAGTCATACCAATAGGCAGCCACATAATTTTTGCAGATCATAAAACGGGCACGGTTTTCGCATAACTAATGTTTTTAGTAGCAATAATGAAGAATGAATCCAAGTAAGAATATATGCAAGGCAACTCGGGGTTTTCGAATCAATGAAATCATTATTTGAGAAACTAAAGTCTAAGCACGCCCGTGGGCGCCAAAGCGTCGACCTGAACTGGCTGAACGAGCTGGATGGCATGGACGACCTGAGCGCGCTTGAAAAGTCGACGCAATTCCTGACA
>JAZKEL010000184.1:0-3193 GCA_040387075.1 Pseudomonadota bacterium | reverse complement strand
GCGCATGCAGCGCGTGCTCATCACCAACAGCCGGGAGACGGCGGCATTGCAGCAGCAATATCCCGACCTGGTGATTCTCAACCAGCCGGATTCGGCCATAGCCGACTTGGTGCGGCAGTTTTCTGCTCCTGCCTCTTCCGAACTTTCATCTGGAAATACATCCAGCGATGCGCAACCCCTTTTGCCTGGTAACCAGCTGTACCTGGTAGATCCCCTGGGCAACCTGATGATGCGTTTTCCCGCATCCGTGCCTGATGCGGATGTGCGCAAAGATATCAGTAAGTTGCTCAGGTTTTCGTGGGCCGGCTAAAGGATGAAACGACCAGCATGAAATCCTTCGGACTGTTCAAGGCGATCACCCTGGTCGCAACGGTGCTTGCATTGTGCGTAGTCGTATTGGGCGCGTATGTGCGCTTGTCCGACGCAGGCCTGGGTTGCCCCGACTGGCCGGGATGCTATGGGGCGATGAGCGTACCGCAAAGCGAAGCTGCCATCCTGCATGCGCAAAACGCTTACCCGGATAAACCGATAGTGGAACATAAAGCCTGGAAAGAAATGGCACACCGTTATGCGGCTGGCACACTGGGGCTGCTGGTGCTGGCATTGGCGATACTAGCCTGGCGCGCAAAACGATTTATCAAATGTTCGCCGTGGGTACCGACTTTCCTGCTCTTGCTGATCATGGGGCAGGCGTTGCTCGGTATGTGGACGGTGACCCTGTTGCTCAAACCGGTGATCGTCACGGCTCACCTGCTGGGGGGCATGACCACGCTGGGTTTGCTGGCATGGCTAGCCCACAGGCATTGGGGCGTCGTCGCTTCCAGCTTTGTAAAGCCGTCAGGCCTGCGCATTTTAATTCGCGCAAGCCTGTTGGTGGTATTGCTGCAGGTGTTCCTGGGCGGCTGGACCAGCTCGAATTATGCGGCACTGGCCTGTACCGATTTCCCCACGTGCCATGGCGCCTGGATGCCGGATATGGATTTCACGGGGGCGTTCCACGTGTTACGTGATCTAGGGCAGGGCGCCGATGGCAAGCCGCTTGAGCTTGCTGCGTATACAGCCATTCAATGGTCGCATCGCATCGGCGCACTGGTGACGTTTGCCTATGTCGGCCTGCTTGGGCTGCTGCTGGTGCGCTACAAATCGATGCAAGCTGTGGCGACTGCCATGCTCGTGGTTTTGCTGGCGCAAGTCGGCATGGGCATCGCCAACCTGGTGTTGCACTTGCCGTTGCCGCTGGCTGTCGGCCATAACCTGGGAGCCGCCTTGCTGGTGATTAGTTTGGTCATCGCCAACTCGAAAGTGACGGGTTTGCCAAAAAGTAACTTTATTAACGGGAGATTTTCATGAATACGATTGCCACCAAGGCCTCCATCGCGCAGTTACACAAGGTGGGTGCAAGTTTCCACAGCTTCCTGGCACTGTGCAAGCCGCGGGTCACGGCGCTCATTGTATTTACCGCCATGATCGGCATGTTCCTGGCGACGCCCGGATTCGTGCCACTGGGTATCCTGCTGGCAGCGACCCTGGGGATCGCCATGGCATCGGGTGCCGCTGCTGCCTTTAACTGCCTGATCGAGCAGAAGATCGACGCGCGCATGGCCCGTACCCGCGGCCGGCCCCTGCCGACCGGGCAGGTCACCTCGAATGAGACCTTCATTTTCGCTAGCATGATGGGCAGTCTTGGCCTGGCGATCCTGTACCTGTTCGTGAACCCGCTCACGATGTGGCTGACGCTGGCCACATTCGTCGGCTATGCAGTGATCTACACGGTGTTCCTCAAACCGGCTACGCCGCTTAATATCGTCATCGGCGGTGCCTCGGGTGCCATGCCGCCGATCCTGGGCTGGGCCGCCGTGACCAACACGGTAGCGCCGGAAGCGCTGATCCTGTTCCTCATCATCTTCGCCTGGACGCCGCCGCATTTCTGGGCACTGGCGCTTTACCGCAGGGAAGAGTATGCCAAGGTCGGCATGCCCATGCTGCCGGTTACCCACGGTGAACGCTTCACTCGCCAGCACATCCTGCTCTACACCATCATCCTGTTCGCCGTGGCGCTGATGCCATACGGTCACGGTAGCAGCGGCGTCATCTACCTGGTTGCTTCGCTCATCCTCAATATCGGTTTCATGGGGTATGCGATCGCGCTGTACCGCAAGTATTCGGATGCGCTCGCCATGCGCACGTTCCGTTATTCCATCATTTACCTGATGGCATTATTTGCAGCTCTGCTGGTAGACCATTACTGGCTGATCACCTTGTAACCTGCAAATACAGTAATAAAAAAGGTAGCCATATGGCTACCTTTTTTATTACTCATTACGTTTGCCATGCTCTGGATTTTGTCACTGGCATGGAGACTTGGGGTTTTGCCCCGGATTATCTGCTGTGTGTGCTTGTACGCTACTTAGCGCTACTTACAATCGCCTTACTTCTTTGGCATCAATACCGTGTCCACGATATGGATCACGCCATTGTCTGCATCGATTTCCTGGCCTTTTACTGCAACATTGTTCACTTTCACGCCATCGGTGATGGATAAGGTGAGGTCGCTGCCTTCAGCGGTCTTTACCTTGCCGGCATCCACGTCAGCCTTGGTGATCTTGCCGTTCACCACATGGTACGCGAGCAGTTTGTTCAGCTTTTCCTTATCCGCCAGCAATGCCTTTAATTTCGCCTTGGGGATTTTTGCAAACGCGGCATCGTTAGGCACAAACAGGGTGAATGGGCCGGGACCCTTCAATGTCTCTGCCAGCGAAGAGGATTGCACGGCTGTCTGGAATGTCTTGAATGAACTGTCGGCAGCGATGGTCGCCAGTAAGTCATCGGCAAAGACAGGGGAGGATATGCTGAGTGTGGAGAACCCCAGTGCGAGAAGTGGAAGCGCTAATAATTTCTTCATCTATATTCCTAACTATTCAGATCTAACGTTTAAATGATGACTGTTGCAAGCACGCTTCAATACGGCCAAATTAAAGCTAAAGACACAATCGGATGGATTGCAATACACGGCAGGGGCAAACTGCATGCCCTTGTCAGGCGTATTGCATAGATGAATGGTAGGAAAAGTTGCTTACAGTAAACTTACATAGTCTTGGGCTTGCACTCTGGGTATGGGGCTTGGTATGGCACTTGGGTATGTTTCGTCTGCCCATGAAAAACAGGGCTAACCGAATCTACCGGTTAGCCCTGT
>JAZKEL010000183.1:0-6335 GCA_040387075.1 Pseudomonadota bacterium | reverse complement strand
ACTGTTATTAGGCGATTGCTTCAACCATGATTAAAAAGCAACTATCTTGCCAATCCGTCCCTTTAACCGGTTATCCGCAGTGGTGATTTTTCTTCTGGATCATTCTCAATCCGCGCTGCACGCGGCCTGGACTGTAGGCTAAGTCTTACAGGAGTTTCAGATGCATGCGGACTTTGCCGTCGATGTCCCGCTTTTACTATGACATCACTGCTTAAACACACAGACAGACGAAACAAACAGATTTTTGTTTCTACCTTACTAATAACTAAAATCAGGAGTAATACATGAATACGAATTTCAAGATTTCAGCAATTTTTCTGGCCCTCGGATTGACAGCGATGAGTGCCCAGGCTGTCGACTTCGGTAGCGGCAATACCTTAAACGATAACCCTACTACGAAGGCATTCAAAGCACTGGATACCGACAATGACGGGACGCTGACATATTCCGAAGCCAAGGCCGACAAGACGTTTGCCAAGGGTATCCGTAAAGCGGATCTTGATAATGACAAGACGCTGGATGAAAAAGAGTACAGCGACTACAAATCCAAGGTGCAAACCGCAGAAACCAAACGTATTTACAGCGATTCCAGCATCACAACCAAGACCAAGGCCAAGCTTTTGAAGGAAGAAGGTTTCAAAGGCCTGCAGGTCAGTGTTAAGACCAACCATGGCGTTGTATTGCTAAGCGGGTTCGTCGATACGGAAGAACAGATCAAGCAAGCTGAAGAAATCGCTTCGGGCGTTGAAGGCGTTAAGTCTGTTAAAAACAGCCTGGTCGTAAAGAAAAGTTAACGATTAAGGCAAGCCATGAGCTGCATGCCAGATTAAAGGGAAACGATAATGCGATACATATATCCAGCAAGAACACAGCCTAAACGTAGGCCCCATCCTATGGTGCTGATTGCGGCTGCATCCGTTATCTTTTTCAGCCTGGCAGGTGGCGCTGCTGTCCTGGGTTACCAGCCGCTGGCCCAGTCAGCTGCGTATGGCTGCAATACTTCAGCGAAAATTGTGGAAAACAGCATTCGTGAAGGCAGTGCCCTTAACAGCAATGTATCAGGTAATAAAGACGCCTTTGACTCTGGTATGCCTGCCATTGGTAATGACCAGGCTGAAAAAGAAGATTTCGGCGTTTTAATCGTCAGGTCTTAATATCGCAGGTCTTAAAGGCACTCGATGTGTAACTAGTTTTTTATTTTGTAATCATCAACCTAAGGGAGAAGTAACATGAAGAAAATGCTTATGGTAGCTTTGTTGGCAGTTGGCGTATTTAGTTTGAGCGCCTGTAACACCATGTCCGGCGCAGGTAAGGACATCCAGAAGGGTGGCGAAAAAATCGAAAACGCTGCAGATAAGAACAAGTAGTTAAAAATCCGGGCTACCTAACGTAGCCTGGATTTTTGCTATTCAAACCCCTCAGGCCGAGTGATTGGAATGAGGGGTTTTTATTTTAATGTCTTCCTGCAGGGAAGAACTGACCACTTTAGATTCCAGCGGCAGTAAGGCGCGCGTGAATACGCCATTGCCCGGCTTGCTTAAAATTTCCAACTGGCCGCCGATTGCCTGTACCCGGTGGCGCATGCCGGTAAGCCCGTGCGTTTCCATGCCCATCTTGCTCACATCCATGCCTATTCCGTTATCTTCAATCTCCAGTTTGAGATATTTGAAATCCACCATGATGCTGAGGGATATTTTGCTTGCCTGGGCATATTTTGAGGCATTGTTCAGCGTTTCCTGCACCAGCCGGTATGCGATGAGGCCTAAGGCTTCGCTCAATTCGGTGGAGTCGTCGGGTAGGGACAGGTCAAGTTCCCATTCATTGCGCTCAGCAGCGGATTCCACAAAGCTCTTCATGGCCGGCCAGAAGCCGAACGTGGAAAGTATCGAGGGATGCAGCGCTTCTACGATACGCCGCTTGAACTGTATGCCCTGATCCAGGTACCGCATCGTTTTCACCAGTTTTTCAGCAGCTTCCGGTGCAGTCTCCTTGAACTTGCGGACTACCCATGAAATATCCATTTTCGTGGCCGTCAATATGGAACCGAGCTCGTCGTGCAACTCGCGGGCGAGTTGCCTGCGCTCACGTTCCACATCATATTGGTAATCCACCGCCAGCGTCTCCAGCAGGCGGGTTCTATCTTCCAGCTTAGCCTGCAGGGTTACACGCTCGACCGCCAGCTCACGACTCAACTGGTCGCGATGTGCGATTTCACTGACCAGTTGGCGTATCACTACTATCACCAGGAAAGAAAGGGCAATGGCGGTACTGATGAGGGAGATACGGGACAGTACGATGTAGTTATTCAGTTTATGGCGTATCTGCGCCAGGACGTTCAATTGCAGTCCCGTCAGCTTTTCGGTGGACTCGGTAAATTTGCTGGACTGGATGAGCCCCTGGTCCAGATTGACGATCTGGCGGGCATCCTCCATGTGGTTGGATTTTGCCAGCTGGATGGTCATCGCCATCTCGGTGGCCTTGGCTTCTACATTGACCGAAATGGCCTGCAGCAGCTCATTTTCTGAACTGCTCAGGTTGGCGATCAAGGGATTATCGAAATTCCTGCGTAGCTGCTTTATGCTGGCGCGCGCTTCTTCAAGCGCTTCATTGAAGGGGGTGAGGTAGGCGGTTTTTTCAGTTACCAGGTAGCCGCGTTGCGCACTTTCGGCATGGAACAGGCTGGCTTTGAGTGTGGCGATGAACCGCGCATTTTCATTGAGCAGCTTGAGGGTGTTGTCCTCCTTGGCGATAGCCACGATCCAGCTATCGGTGATCGCGACAGCGATCAATGTCATAATCATCGCAATCACCAGGCTGGCCACTACACGTCCGCCTAGTTTCGCGATCAGGCCATTCCACCATGCCAGTACGTTAGTAAAAAATGAGTTCATAGACGTTCATTGTAAGAGGTATCTGACATGCGATTCAGCCATAAACTGCTAATGAGCGCGGTGCCTCATCGCTAAAGTCTAGCTATGTAACTTGAGGAGGCCATTATGCTTCATTATGCCGTAGTATTTTTCATCATAGCACTTGTCGCAGGCCTATTTGGTTTTACCGGTATAGCAGCAGGCGCAGCAGGAATTGCGAAAATCCTGTTTTTCCTGTTCCTCATCGTGGCTGTGTTGACAGTTCTTGCTGGCATATGGGTCGTCAAATAAGCTGAATCAATAGTCTTTTTCTAAGTGTTGTCTTGTCAGGAGTAATACCATGTTTAATAGTACAAAAAGCAGTGATATCAAGGATAAAGCGGTAAGTCTTAAGGATTCGACCAAAGCGGCAGTGAGCGACATTGCCAATGATGCAAAAGAGACTGTGCAGGAACTGGGCAAACGCATCAGTTCACGCAGCAGCAACACCAAGGGCGACGCGGAAGCACTTATTGAAAGTCTGCGTGAGTTACTGGCAGAACAGCCAATCGAAAAGAAGAGTGACGAAATAAAAGCGCGTGTTGCTGAACAATACACGCAATGGAAGGATACATTACAAGACGAAATCGCCATTGCCTTGCAAGACGGCCAGGCGCGTTCACGTAAGGTCCTGAACGAACAGCCTGTATTGACACTGGCTGTTGCCGTAGGTGCGGGCGCACTTATTGGCTACCTGATCGGAAACCATAATTCAGACAACAGATCCTGATCTAGCCACTTGGGAGTAGGGGAGCAAACATGTGGCGTACGCTTTTAAAGATAGTGGCAGTGAGGTTTGTCGGCAATAAACTGCAGCAGGTTGTTTTATTGCTCATGTCAGTCGTCGAGCGGCGTGCACATATGTTTGCACAAAGTATCCGGGATGAGTGGGACCGTGTGGTCACCACTCTTATCGGCTTTATCGTGTCCCTGGTATGTTTGGCATTTTCCGGGCTGATCGCGACCGTGTGGCTAGTGGCATTCGCATGGAATAGCCCTGACCGTAATCTTATCCTGGGAACTGCGTTAGTCTTGCCGCTGATTATCGTGGCAGGCATTGCCCTTTATCTCAGGAAAGTCTGGAATGAAAAGTTATTCCTGCACCATTCCCGTACCCAATTGAACGATGATTGGACTGTGTTGAATCACGCCATGAAAGAAAAGCCTGCAAATCCGCAGGAATAATAGAAACGCTAACGCTTCTACGGAGTAAATGATGAATATGCCACAACCCCTTTATACGCCAGGCGAGGCATTTAATCTCGATATTGAAGCCATTCGCGCAAATGCCCGCAAAAATGTTACTGAAGGTGCTCATACCGACGGTTATACAGGGGATGCTGAAACTGTTATCCAGCACCTGAATGCTGCATTAGCCACGGAAATCGTCTGCAGCTTGCGTTACAAACGGCATTATTTCACTGCCAAGGGACTAAGCTCCCGCTCAATAGCAGAAGAATTCAACGTGCATGCGCAAGAAGAGCAGGGCCATGCCGACCTGATCGCCGAGCGCATCGTCCAATTGGGCGGTGAACCGGATTTTTCACCTGACAGCCTGGTTAGCCGTAGCCATGCGGATTACGTGCCCTGTAACGATCTGCAGGAAATGATCAAGGAGAACCTGGTCGCTGAGCGCATTGCCATTGATGTCTACCGGGAATTTATCCAGTACATAGGCGATAAAGATCCAACCACGCGTTGCATGCTGGAAGGCATATTGGCCACGGAGGAAGAGCATGCCGACGAGCTTGCGGATTGGCTACAGCGCACGTAATATCGGGCACGGACAAAAGAGGCTCAATAACTTATTGTCAGCAATACAGGGAAGAGGGATTCAATGAAAAAAAGAATACTACTTGTGGATGACCACAACATTGTACGTACAGGCCTTAGAAACCTGATCGAGCTTGAAAAAGACCTGGAGGTTGCCGGTGAGGCATCTAATGGGGTCGAAGCACTGAAGCTGGTACGCGCCAATACCTACGACATCATCGTCATGGATATTTCTATGCCGGACAAGAATGGGGTAGATACCCTGCACGACCTCAAGCATGTAGCGCCTGACCTGCCGGTCATGATACTAAGCGGTTATGCAGAGCAGCAATATGCACTCAACCTGATGCGCAGCGGCTGTAAGGGGTATCTGTCAAAAGATGCCGATTCCGACGAGATCATCAAGGCCATACGTACCATCTGTAATGGTCGTCGATATATTTCTGCAGAGCTTGCCGAATTGATGGCGAGCGAAATGTCGCATCCCTCAGAAAAACAACTGCATGAAACCCTGTCAGACCGTGAATTCCAGGTATTTTTCAAACTGGCGGGCGGGCTATCTGCTACTGAGATCGGTGATGAGCTGAATATCAGTGTCAAGACGGTGAGTACCTACAGGACGCGTATCCTGGAAAAAATGAGCCTGAAGAATAATGCCGATTTAACCTATTATGCGATCAAGAACCAGCTGATTTCCTGAGCTGGCAGTCAATGAATGATCGAACATGCTATTTGTAAGGCAAGGTAGGACAAAGGCCGATAGTGTCGACTTGTAAGATTTTCTAAAATGCACACAGATTACAATTTTATACGGGATTTACAGTGATGGGTAAGTCAGAAGGTGTTCCTTGCAAGCTGCTGAAAATTTAACCACGGATAATATGCGTATCCTTCTGGTAGAAGATTCTGCGTTAATCCGGGATGCTATCGTGGATACCCTTTCCGGTAATCCTGCGATTCGTTTCGACGGATTTGCAGCGACCCAGGAAGACGCTATTTCCTTGCTTAAAGAGCGTCCGTTCGATTTGCTGCTGGTGGATATCGAACTGGCCAAAGGCAATGGCTTTGAAGTGCTCAAAGCCATGAAGAACGACGACTATGCTTATCCGCGCCCCGTCAGCATCATGCTGACCAACAATGCCTATACCCATTATCGCCAGCAGGCCCAACAGTTGGGTGTGGATTACTTTTTCGATAAATCCATGGACTTCGACTTGGCTATCGAGACAATCGAGATCGAAGCCGCTAAATATTCCCAGAACTGCTGACACCCAGCAGTTCTATCTCTCTAAATAACTCTAGTTAATTGCCGAAGCTGCTACTTGCAGCTTCCAGCGTTTTAGCCAGCTCGTTTTCCCCATGCGCAGCAGACACGAAACCCGCCTCAAAGGCAGACGGTGCCAGGTATACGCCGTGCTGCAGCATGCTGTGGAAGAAACGGTTGAATGCTTCCTTGTCAGACTTCATCACTTCGTCAAAGCTGGTCGGTGCCTGTTCGCTGAAATAAAGCCCGAACATGCCGCCCACCGACGCCGTACTGAACGCAATGCCTTTCTCGCGGCCGATGCTGGCCAGTCCTTCTACCATTTTTGCGGTACTCGTTGTTAGCCGATCGTAAAAGCCGGGTTCCTGGATCAATTTAAGGGTGGCCAT
>JAZKEL010000182.1:1511-2267 GCA_040387075.1 Pseudomonadota bacterium | reverse complement strand
AAGTGGGCGTGACCGTCATTATCGCCACGCACGAACCGCCCCAGCACGCGCCTGCGCGGCACCAGTTGCTGGAACTGAAAAATGGCGAAATGAGCTACACGGAGATAGCATCATGAAACAGTGGCTTAACCAGCATCGTCAGGCATGGCATTTGGTAGCGCACCGGATGCGCCGCAACCTGCTTGCCACCCTGCTGATGTGGTGTGTGATGGGAGTGACGATCTGCCTGCCGGGCATGTTGTATGTCGTGGTGGACAACCTCAGCCGGCTTTCCATGAATATCCAGAACGAGCCGCAACTAAGCCTGTTCCTGAAACTGGATATCACTAAAGATACGATAGCGGCCATCGATAGTAAATTAAAAGCCCACGCGGCCGTCAAAAGCTACCGGTTCGAAGACAAGAACCATGCATGGCAGCAGTTGCAACTGAATGCCGGTACGGCAGGCGTTGCCGAAAGCCTGGAGAAAAACCCCTTGCCGGACGCATTCTTCATCTACCCCAAGGCCATAGACCCGGAAAGCATCGACAGGCTGCAAAAAGAATTGCAGCAATGGGATGGTGTCGAACTGGCGCAGGCAGATGCCAACTGGATCAAGCGCCTGGATTCGATACTCAAGCTCAGCAAGAACGCTATATGGGTACTTGTCGCATTGTTGGGGTTTGCCCTGGTGGCGATTATCGGCAACACGATACGCTTGCAGATATTGACCCAGCGCGAAGAAATTGAAGTCAGCAAACTCATCGGCGCGACCGA
>JAZKEL010000182.1:791-1501 GCA_040387075.1 Pseudomonadota bacterium | reverse complement strand
TGTATGCCGGCGCATTTTACGGGCTGGGAGGCGGCATCGCCGCCTGGCTGATGCTGCTGGCCGTTGTGCATGTATTCAATTATTCGGTATCGGACATTGCAGAACTGTATGCCAGTAATTTCAGCCTGGCATTGCCAAGCACACTCAGCGATATAGTCATGATCGCCAGTGCCGTGCTGGTAGGATGGATAGGCTCATACATTGCTGTCGGCCGCTCTCTGGCAAACCGTAGCCATGCTTGAGGAATGCCAGGTTTGCGCCTGCATTCCTGCACTGCGTTATGAGATAAATATTGACTGAATGTACTGTGCCGCATAAAGCTACATTTCATCGAAAGAGTTAGCGGTATGAATTTTCCTGCTATTTTTTGTCTACCCTATACGCTAGATCGGGTTGTTATGATCGTAGGTCCGGCATAGGCATGACACTCTCGGCCTCTAGCCTGATCGTATAGCACGCATGCAATAATATTAAGGGTACCCGATTGAGCAGTAATCCAGACGTTGAAGCCACGCAGCAGCCAACTTCAACCACATCCGAATCCGCCGTAAACGAGGCCGCTGTCGATCCATTCCTAACGCCCGGGTGGGAGATGCCCGCACGCGGCGACCGCTACCTGCAGATCCGCATCAGTCGCAATACCAGCATCGCCATCATTTTCTCCTTACTGGTGCACCTGTTATTACTGATTACGCTGGCACCGCAATTGC
>JAZKEL010000182.1:0-781 GCA_040387075.1 Pseudomonadota bacterium | reverse complement strand
ACAGAATGAAATCACCGTCAATCTTGCCCCGCCGCCTTCCAGGAAGACGGCCATGGTCGAACCTGCGCCTGCCCCGGCAGAACCGGTAGCCGAACCCCAGCCGGCAAAACCGCCGAAACCAAGCAGGCCGAAAGTCGTGCCCGCTACCCCCAAGCCGGATTCCAGCACCAATAAAATCATCGCGCTGGAAAAGCCAAGTCAAAATACGGTACGCCCTCCCTTGAACCAGCGTATTCCTGCGCCGACACCGCCTACGCCCGATGCACCGACCGATATGCAGTCTTATATCGCTGCCAGCAAAGCCAAACGACAGGCTGAGCAAGGCTATACACCGCGCGATTCGGCAGAGATCGCCGCACGTGATAATCCGATGAGCGAAGACGATAAACGCGATGCCATCATCAAGCGTAACCTCAAGCAGGAGGGCGGCAACGGCATATTCCAGTTACGTGAATTGCGTGCCCGAAGTGCGCAATTCAGTTTCAAGGGATGGAAGAACGATTACACCAGTGCACGACAGGAACTGGTCGACGTGGAAGCAGGACCGGATGGCGATATCAATCGTGCCATCGTCAAGAAGATGATCGCCATCATCCGCCGCGACTATAACGGCGACTTCAATTGGGAATCGCAACGACTGGGCCGCACAGTCATCTTATCCGCCCGGCAGGAAGACAATGCCGGGCTGGAAGATTTCCTGATCAAGGAATTTTTCGGGATGGCAGGGATCCCTGCCAGGTAATTCCTGGACTCGGGTCAGGCTGGAATTCAGCTTGGCGAT
>JAZKEL010000181.1:1385-2021 GCA_040387075.1 Pseudomonadota bacterium | reverse complement strand
AGTGAGGTGATGGGGGTTACAGTCAGATTTCCTTTCACTCAGGAGAATTCAACCCCCGTTTCTACTATCATATAGCCAGTCTGTTGAGTGGAGAAAAGTATGGAACAGCAACAGTACATCGTATGGCTTGAAGCATTACGTATGAGCGATGTGGCCAAGGTGGGCGGCAAAAATGCGTCGCTTGGAGAAATGATCAGCCAGCTTGCGCATCTCGGTGTGCGTGTGCCGGGTGGTTTTGCTACCACAGCCGCAGCATATCGTGATTTTCTCGCGCAGAGTGATTTGGATAAGCGCATTCGCGCAGTGCTCGACAATCTTGCTGTGACCGATGTGACCGCGCTGGCTGAGGTCGGTAGCCGGATACGCCAGTGGATTATGGACACGCCTTTGCCGCCGCGCTTGGAAAGTGACGTACGCGACGCTTATGAAAAGATGCAGACCGTGGCAGGGGTGGATATTTCCTGGGCCGTGCGTTCCTCTGCTACGGCGGAAGATTTGCCGGACGCTTCGTTTGCCGGGCAGCAGGAAACTTTTCTCAATATTCATGGCGTGGATCATGTCATGTCAGCCATTAAGCAGGTGTTCGCTTCCCTGTATAACGATCGTGCCATTGCCTACCGTGTTCATCAGGGATTT
>JAZKEL010000181.1:773-1299 GCA_040387075.1 Pseudomonadota bacterium | reverse complement strand
CATGGTGCGTAGCGATATAGGCGCAAGCGGCGTGATGTTTACGCTGGATACTGAGTCTGGTTTTGATCAGGTGGTACTCATCAATTCCGCATATGGATTGGGCGAGACGGTAGTACAAGGTGCGGTCAATCCGGACGAATTTTATGTGTATAAGCCTGCATTAAAGCAAGGTAAAGCGGCAGTGATCAGCCGTAATCTTGGCGGCAAGGCGATTAAAATGATATTCGGTGCAGGACAAGAAACAGGGCGCTCAGTTCTAACAGTAAAGGTTCCGCCAGCTGAGAGTCAGCGTTTCTC
Source organism: Pseudomonadota bacterium (assembly GCA_040387075.1). Taxonomy (GTDB): domain Bacteria; phylum Pseudomonadota; class Gammaproteobacteria; order Burkholderiales; family Methylophilaceae; genus DATHXC01. The sequence goes on along the minus strand of JAZKEL010000181.1, from coordinate 1,002 downwards.
CATTACCGACGCAGAGGTGGAAGAGCTGGCGCGTTATGGGCTGATCATTGAGCAACATTATGGTCGCGCGATGGATATCGAGTGGGGCAAGGATGGGTTGGATGGCAAGCTTTATATATTGCAGGCACGGCCGGAGACGGTGCAGGCGCACGAAATTCGAGGCAAGCTGAGGCGTTATCGGTTAAAGCAACAGTCCCAAATATTGGTCAGCGGCCGTGCCGTCGGGCAA
>JAZKEL010000181.1:0-763 GCA_040387075.1 Pseudomonadota bacterium | reverse complement strand
CACCAATCGAGGCGGGCGCACTTGTCATGCGGCCATTGTGGCGCGCGAACTCGGCATTCCGGCGGTAGTGGGATGCGGCGATGCAACGCAAATTCTTAAACCTGGCGATGCGGTGACGGTTTCTTGTGCCGAGGGAGATGTCGGCAAGGTGTATCAGGGCATGCTCGATATTGAGGTGTCGGATTTGGCGCTGGATGAAATGCCGACCCCGCCAATTAAAATCAGTCTAAACGTGGCGAATCCCGAACTGGCGTTTGAGTCTAGCCGTCTGCCTAATGCGGGCGTGGGGCTGGCGCGGCTGGAATTTATCATCGCGCGAATGATAGGTGTGCATCCTAAGGTGGTGCTCGACTATCCAAATTTGTCAGCGGAATTGAAAGTACAGGTGGAGGTAAAGACCGCGGGTTATGCCACGCCGGTAGATTTTTATGTTGAGAAGTTGGCCGAAGGCATCGCCATGCTGGGTGCGGCTTTCGCACCTAAACCGGTGATCGTTCGCTTTTCAGATTTCAAGTCCAACGAATATTCCAGCTTGCTCGGCGGCACTCTGTACGAGCCGAATGAAGAGAATCCAATGATCGGGTTACGGGGCGCTTCCCGTTACATTGTAGACAGCTTCCGTGATTGTTTTGCACTGGAGTGCCGTGCCATACGCCGGGTACGCGATGAAATCGGGCTGACCAATATAGAGGTGATGATTCCCTTCGTGCGCACGCTGGATGAAGCCGAGCTGGTGATAAAAGAACTGGCTAAAAATGGCTTG
>JAZKEL010000180.1:7487-7773 GCA_040387075.1 Pseudomonadota bacterium | reverse complement strand
GTGTCTGGTTCCGGCGGTGTCCATGCCCATGGCTCGTTGCCCACTTCAGCCACCATTTCATTGATGATATTGATGACGGCTTGCATTTGCTCGTGGCCAAATACAACAGAACCCAGCATCACGTCTTCAGGCAATTCTTTCGCTTCCGACTCAACCATCATCACAGCGGTAGCGGTAGCAGCAATCACCAGGTCAAGCTCAGACTCTTTCATCTGGCTGGCAGTTGGGTTCAGTACATATTCGCCATTCAGGTAACCGACGCGTGCGGCGCCCAGCGGGCCGTAGA
>JAZKEL010000180.1:0-7477 GCA_040387075.1 Pseudomonadota bacterium | reverse complement strand
GAATACCGGAAAGCGACATGGCAGCAGATGCGCCGATGATGGCCGGGATATCGGAATCGATTTCGCTGTCGGATGACAATACGGTGGCAACTACCTGCACTTCGTTATAGAACGCTTCCGGGAACAGGGGACGTAATGGACGGTCGATCAGGCGTGAAGTCAGGATTTCTTTCTCGGAAGGTCGGCCTTCGCGCTTGAAGAATCCACCTGGAATCTTACCGGCAGCATAGGTTTTTTCCTGGTAATCCACGGTCAGCGGGAAGAAATCCTGGCCCGCTTTAACTTCATGCCTGGCAGTAACGGCAACCAGGACAACGGTATCGCCATAGCTTACTAACACGGCACTCGCCGCCTGACGGGCTATTTCGCCGGTTTCCAGCGTTAATGTATGGGCGCCGTACTGAATGCTTCTTTTCACTTTATTAAACATTATTTATCCTTTTTGCATGGCTTGCTATTTACTGCACTAATAGCGAGCTAATAACGATTAGTTAACGTAATGATGCGGTTAACGATTTAACGGGAGTATTTATATTGAAATACGGACTGCCTTGCACAGTAATGTTTGCAGCAAACCTTCAAGAAGCCCTGCCACAAATAAAAAAACCGAAAAGCACCGCGCTTGGTTAAAGGCGCTAGTGCTTTTCGGCTTCATATCATTTTACAAAAATGCGGTGCGCTTTTCTGTAAATGTTATTTACGCAGACCCAGACGCTCGATCAGTGAGCGATAACGGTCAGCGTTTTTACGCTTCAGGTAATCCAGCAGCTTACGACGCTGGCTAACCATCGCCAGCAGACCGCGACGTGAGTGGTGATCTTTGGTGTTGATCTTGAAATGTTCTGTAAGTGTGCTGATACGGCTGGTCAGCAGTGCAACTTGCACTTCCGGGGACCCTGTATCATTTTGTGCTTGTTGATACTCACCAACAATTTTGGCTTTTTCAGCAGTCGAAATTGACATCTTTTTCTCCTAATCTTGAACCGCGCATTTTAACCTTAAAACCACTGTTCTAACAAGCTATTAAGTGCTTTTAAGTAAAGTTTATGCATATTAATAAAAAATAAATGCTTTTACTACTAGATATGTCATTCATTGGCCAGATAGACGCTAGATATGGTGCTAGCAAATTCCTGCTTACTATAGCTTTTGTACTAATAACCGACGGGGTGCAATCCTGCCCTCCGCTGTTTGCTCACCTATCCCTAAAAAGACCCTTTTCTCGGAATAAATCCTGAAAAGCCCTTGCACGTTGAAGCCTGATTTCCATACCTCTTGTCCACGCAGCAGGTAGAAAACGCTGTCATCATCCAGCTCAACCTGCGGCAGATCCTGGATTGCAGAATCGGGGCTAAGCAGTAAAGCATCCCTTTCCTCAAGCGGCATGGCTTCAAGCGATTCAAGCGTAACCGTATCTGCTAATACGTAATGCGCGGCAGACAGGCGGCGCAATCCAGCCAGGTGGGCTCCGCATCCTAGTTCAGCACCGATATCTTCAGCCAGCGTGCGGATATAGGTGCCCTTGCTGCAGACCACCGTTATTTCCGCTTGCTGGCCGTCGAATTGATTCAATGTAATGTCATGGATAGTAACCAATCTTGCCAGCCGATCGATGTCCACCCCTTGCCGCGCATATTCATACAGCGCTTTGCCCTGGTGTTTGAGGGCTGAATACATGGGGGGAACCTGCGAGATTTCGCCCCTGAATTTATTCAAGGCATCTTGCAACTGGTGCGGCGAGACATTCACAGCCGCCGTGGTCAATACTTCACCCTCTGCATCGCCGGTGGTCGTCGTGCTACCGAACTTGACTAAGGCACGGTAGCTTTTGTCGGAGTCCAGCAGGAAATGGGAAAATTTAGTCGCTTCGCCGAAACAAATCGGCAATACGCCTGTGGCAAGCGGATCCAGGCTGCCGGTATGACCGGCCTTGGCTGCCTGGAACAACCATTTGACTTTTTGCAGGGCCTGGTTAGATGAGAAACCGAGCGGTTTATCCAGCAGTAATACGCCATCGATATGGCGTTTGATTCGTTTAAATTGCATGGGGAGGTACGGCTGTCGAAAACCTATTGCCGTTAATCCTTCAACAAGTTTTCCGGTGACAGTGCTTCGTCAATGAGCTTGGATAGCTTCATGCCGCGGTCAATCGAGGCATCGTAGACAAAATGCAGTTGCGGCACAGTGCGCAGTAGCATGCGCTTGGCCAGCTGGCCACGCAGGAAACCTGCGCTTTTTTCCAGCCCGGTCTGCAGCGACTTTGCAGCAGCGGCATCCTTACTGAGGGGCGCACTATAGTAAATCTTGGCATGCGCCATATCGCCGGTCACTTCAACTTCAGTGATGGTGACCATGCCCACACGCGGGTCTTTTACCTCGAACTGCAGCAGATCAGCCAGCTCACGCTGTATCTGATCCGCTACCCGGTCACTACGTGCGAACTCTTTTGCCATTAAGCTTGCAAGGTCCTGGCCACTTCAACCACTTCAAATACTTCCAGCAAGTCGCCCACTTCAATTTCATTGAAATTCTTCAGTGATAAACCGCACTCGAAATTAGACTTCACTTCTTTCACGTCATCCTTGAAGCGTTTGAGCGAATCCAGGTCCCCGGTATGGATCACGACACCATCACGCAATACACGGACTTTGGAGGTACGCTTGATGAGGCCATCCTGTACATAACAGCCGGCCACTGCGCCGATCTTGGAGATGCGGAATACTTCGCGGATCTCCACCATACCGATGATGCTTTCCCTCTTCTCCGGCGACAGCATGCCACCCAGCGCTGCCCGGACTTCGTCCACCGCTTCGTAGATGATGTTGTAGTAACGCACATCCACAGCCGCAGTTTCGATCAACTTACGTGCGCCGGCATCGGCACGTACGTTAAAGCCCACTAAAACGGCTTTGGACGCGATTGCCAGATTCACATCGGACTCACTTATCGCACCCACGCCGGTATGGATAATATTGACTTTGACTTCATCGGTAGACAGTTTCTGCAACGAAGTAGACAGCGCTTCGTAAGAACCCTGTACGTCGGACTTGATGATCAGAGCCAATGTCTTGACTTCGCCTTCGCCCATCTGGTCGAACATGTTTTCCAGCTTGGCTGCCTGTTGGCGTGCGAGTTTCACGTCGCGGAACTTACCCTGACGGAACAGGGCTATTTCACGCGCCTTGCGCTCATCATTCAGCACGATCACTTCTTCACCGGAGTTCGGCACATCGGACAGGCCGAGGATCTCGACCGGAATGGATGGACCAGCTTCCTTGATATCGTTACCCGCTTCATCCAGCATCGCACGGACACGGCCGAATGTACTGCCAGCCAGGATCATATCGCCGCGCTTCAAGGTACCGGATTGCACCAGAATGGTAGAAACAGGGCCACGACCCTTATCCAGGCGACCTTCAATCACAAGGCCCTTGGCAGGTGTATTTTTCGCTGCCATCAATTCCAATACTTCAGCTTGCAACAGCACGGCTTCCAGCAGGTTGTCGATGCCCTGGCCGGTCTTGGCTGAAACTTCGACGAACATGGCTTCACCGCCGTATTCTTCAGGAATCACTTCCTGCGCAACCAGTTCCTGTTTGACGCGTTCAGAGCTTGCACCGGGTTTATCTATCTTGTTGATGGCCACAACCAGCGGCACATTGCCTGCCTTGGCATGGTGGATCGCTTCAATGGTTTGCGGCATCACGCCATCGTCCGCAGCGACAACCAGAATAACCACATCGGTCGCTTTAGCACCGCGTGCCCGCATGGCAGTGAATGCCTCGTGGCCCGGGGTATCCAGGAAAGTCACCATGCCGCGTGGTGTTTCTACGTGGTAGGCGCCGATATGCTGGGTAATGCCGCCCGCTTCACCGGAAGCAACACGTGTACGGCGGATGTAATCCAGTAACGAAGTCTTACCGTGATCGACGTGGCCCATGACAGTGACCACTGGCGGACGGGATTCCAGGATAGCTTCCGCGTGCTCGCTTTCGTCCAGGAACGTATCCGGATCGTTAGCAGCAGCTGCAGTGGCGGTATGGCCCATCTCTTCGACGATGATGATGGCCGTTTCCTGGTCCAGCACCTGGTTGATGGTAACCATCATGCCCATCTTCATCAGCGTCTTGATCACTTCTGATGCCTTTACTGCCATCTTGTGCGCAAGGTCGGCGACAGAAATGGTCTCTGGAACCAATACTTCGTGCACGATTGGTTCGGTTGGTGCACTAAATGCATGCTGTTGGTCGTCATCCTTATTGGATTTCGATTTACCTTTATGCGCACGCCATCCTTGGTTGGCGCCTGAGTCATTGCGGGTTTTAATGCCGCGTTTCTTGTTTTCCGCATCCACCCATTCTTTATTTTTTGCAGCGCCTTTTTTAGCGGACTTGTCTTCCGGCTTGGCACCTTCTTTGGCGGCAGGCTTATGCAGCGTGCCTTCAGACAGTTTGGTCGGCTTATTCGCCAACTCTGCAGCTTTGGCTGCAGCGGCGGCAGCTTCTGCCGCTTTCTTAGCTTCCTCTTCCTGACGCCTTTGCAGCAATTCCTGCTTTTTACGAATATCTTCCGTCTGTATCGCCACCAGTGCGGCATGACGTTTAGCTTCCTGCTCACGCTGCGCCATCTGCTCTGCGCTGATGAGGCTCTTTTTGATAGTCTTGGATGGGGCGACTTCTACCACAGGCTCTGCAACGGCTATTTCCTGCTCAGGCTCAACGATTGCCTCTTCCACGACAGGCTCGGCTATCACGTCCAGCACAGGTTCCGGCAATGGCAAATCTTCTATTACAGCCTCAGGTGCTATTTCCATGGCAGTTTCTGCGATAGCGGCCTCTTCTGGAAAGTCAGGGGAGGAAGGATCGCGGCGAACCAGCACGCGTTTTTTACGCACCTCTACCTGGATGGTACGGGCACGGCCTGTACTATCCGACTTCTTGATTTCGGTAACCTGTTTGCGGGTAAGCGTAATCTTGTTTTTAGGCTCCTGGGCTGCTCCATGCTCTTTACGCAGGTATTCAAGTAAAGAGGTTTTATCCTGTTCAGTTAACTGGTCACCAGATGCGGTCTTATTCACACCCGCACCCTTTAACTGCTCAAGCAGAAGCTCAGCCGGCAGGCCTAACTCACTGGCAAATTGTGCTACGCTTGTCTGTCCCATTCCTGTTACTCCAGTCTCTTCTTTACACCACTACCAACTAATTCGCATTTTCCAGCCACCTGCGCCATCCGGCAATTACCTATGTCAGGCAAACCAGGGCGCACGTGCTGTCATAATCAATTGCTTGGCACGCTCGGCATCCATGCCGGTTAATTCAGTGAGATCATCCACGGCCAGGTCGGCCAGGTCTTCCATGGTGGAGATGCCTTTGGACGCCAGCAGGTGCGCTGTTGTATCGTCCATGCCTTCCATGCCCAGCAAGTCTTCCGAAGCTTCTTCCAACTTTTCTTCCTTAGCGATTGCCTCGGTCAGCAAGGCAGCGCGCGCGCGCTTGCGCAGCTCATTCACAGTATCTTCATCGAACGCATCGATTTCGCTCATTTCGGAAATCGGCACATAGGCGATTTCTTCCAGCGTGCTGAAGCCTTCTTCCACCAGGATATCGGCCACCTCTTCATCGACATCCAACTTTTCGATAAAGAGCTGGCGCGTATTGCTGAATTCTTCTTCGTTCTTCTTGGCGGCTTCTTCTTCCGTCAGGATATTCAAGGTCCAGCCGGTCAATTCAGATGCCAGGCGTACGTTCTGGCCATTACGGCCGATGGCTTGTGCCAACTGGTCCTCTTCAACCACTACGTCCATGCTGTGTGCATCTTCATCGACCACGATGCTGGACACTTCAGCAGGCGCCATCGCGTTGATGACAAACTGAGCAGGCTCCATCGACCAGAGCACAATATCCACACGCTCGCCGGCCAACTCGCCAGTCACCGCCTGTACTCTTGAACCGCGCATGCCGACACAGGTACCGACCGGATCGAGGCGCTGGTCGTTGGATTTAACCGCTATCTTGGAACGCAGACCAGGATCGCGTGCTGCCGACTTGATTTCAAGCAAGCCATCTTCGATTTCCGGCACTTCCAGTTCAAATAACTTGGAGAGGAATTCCGGTGCAATGCGGGACAGGATCAGTTGCGGGCCACGGCCACTGCGCTCGATACGGGAAAGGTAAGCGCGGACGCGGTCGCCGACACGCAGGTTTTCCTTAGGGATCATCTGGTCGCGCGGCAACAAGGATTCGATGCGACCCACTTCGATGATGGCATTGCCTTTTTCCATGCGCTTAATCACGCCAGTGACAAGATGTTCCTTGCGCGCCAGGAAGTCATCCAGGATCTGCTCACGCTCAGCTTCGCGTACCTTCTGCAGGATCACCTGCTTGGCAGCCTGCGCACCTATGCGACCAAACTCCACAGACTCGAGGGGCTCTTCGAAGGTATTGAGTTCGGATATTTCCTTGCCTTCTAGGCGCTCATCGTCCGCATACATCTGAGCAGCCGGGTTTTCCAGTGCCTCATCGTCGGATAGCAGGGACCAGCGGCGGAAGGATTCATACTCACCGCTTTCGCGGTCAATTTGCACACGCACATCCGCATCATCCGAGAATCGTTTCTTCGTCGCTGAAGCCAATGCCAGCTCAAGGGCAATAAAAATGACCTCTTTCGCTACACTTTTTTCATGCGCTAAGGCATCTACCAATAACAATATTTCGCGACTCATCTCTATCTCCGCCTATCTGAATATTCTTTAACTATATAACCTTGGATATGCCTAAAACTCAGGGCTTAAACGGGCTTTATCGATATTGGTCATGGCGACTTTATGCACTTGACCCTCTACCTCTATTAGCAACTCGCCATTTTCCAGCCCGCGTAATACACCTACAAAATTCTTGCGACCCTCAATAGGCATACGCGTCTTTACCTGGGCGCGTTCGCCTGTAAAACGTATGAAATCGGCGTCTTTCTTCAGTACTCGATCCAGGCCCGGCGAGGAAACCTCCAGCCGGTCATAGTCGATGTCATTTTCTACCGCCAATACATTACCTACCTGGTTGCTGATCAGCACACAGTCATCGATCGTGATGCCTTCCGGCTTGTCAATAAACAGGCGCAGCAATTTACCTCGATTGGACACTTCCAAATCGACCATTTCGTAACCAAGTTGCGTTACAGAACGTTCTATCAATGAATACAAATCCTGCATATTGCGCTATCCAATAGTTAATTGCTGAATAATGCCAAGTGCAATTCCACGATTAACAGAAACAAAAAATGGGCATAAAGCCCATTATTCTTAACCACTAATTATTCCAGCATTATATCAATCAACTCAATGAATTGGTATGACTAGATGCCACCAACAAAAAAGCCCTCGCAAAAGAGGGCTTTATGCGACGCACTCAATAATGAGTACATCTGTATGAATAGTCTGGCGTTGACCTACTTTCGCATGCGAAGAGCATACTATCATTGG
>JAZKEL010000179.1:0-1536 GCA_040387075.1 Pseudomonadota bacterium | reverse complement strand
GTGCTGTTCCTGGAGCTGGACCCCGCGCTGGTCGACGTCAACGTACACCCCAGTAAGACCGAAGTGCGCTTCCGCGACGGCCAGGCTATCCATCGCTTTATCTTCCACGCGCTGCATAAGGCGCTGGCGACGCCGACTGGCACATCCAACCTGGTCACCGCGAGCCAGGCCGGAAGCAACCCATTTTCCCCTCCGGCAACAGGCGCAGATGGAGTGAATGGCGGCTACGCGTCTTCGCCATATCCTACCTTTCAGGCACGCATGGATTTACGCGCTAACCAGGTGCCTGATTTTTACCAGGCCTTGTTCGGCGGCATCGCAACGCAGAATAACGATGCCCTGGGAGCCAATATCCATGCGGCTTCTGGCGATGCTGCCTTTAGCTTGAATGAGCCTGTATCGACACAGGATTACCCGCTTGGCTTTGCCGTAGCGCAGATTCACGGCGTTTATGTACTGGCGCAAAATCATCTTGGCCTGGTCGTCATCGACATGCACGCAGCGCACGAGCGCATCATGTATGAACGGCTCAAGAATGCATTGGAAGGGTCAGAAAACTCCAATGAAGTCCCCATGCAGCCCTTGCTATTGCCTGTCAGCTTCCAGGCAGACCGGCTGGAGGTGGCGACGGTTGAAGCGGAACTGGCAACAGGGCAGGTCAATCTGCGCCAGCTCGGCTTCGACCTTGCGATATTGTCGCCGACCACGCTGGCAGTGCGGGCGGTGCCCGTCATGCTGCAGGATGCGGACGCGGTGGCATTGGCACGCGATGTGTTGCGCGACCTGCGGGAATACGGCGCCAGCCGCGCACTCACCGAGCGCCGCAATGAAATGCTCGGCACCATGGCCTGCCACGCCGCCGTACGCGCCAACCGCATCCTCACCATCCCCGAAATGAACGCCTTGTTGCGCGACATGGAAGCCACCGAGCGCTCTGGCCAGTGCAATCACGGCCGACCGACCTGGTTCCAGGTCACGATGGGCGAGTTGGATAAGATGTTCATGCGGGGCAAGTAATGCGATTCCAGGGGAAAATAAGCAAATGGCTGGATGACAAAGGCTATGGCTTCGTTGTGGTCAATGGTCAGGATGACACGATCTTTGCCCATATCAGTGCTTTTCCAAAAGGGCAAAACCGTCCCCAAGTTGGGGAGTTGGTTACATTTGAAGTTGCTAAAGATGTTGGAAAAGGCCCTAAGGCATTCAATGTTGAATATGTTCAAAGACCATTACCTCAAATTAAACCTGGAAAAAATTCCAGGTGGTCATGGACTAATGCTGTGGTTGTGCTTTTGGTTATCTTGATACTAGGATATTTGGCTTCAAACAAGCTACAAGGGCCTTCAAGCAATATCTTAAAAAATGCATCCGATATAGATGTGGCCTCTGGCGGTTCTCCCAAGTCTATTCCAGGAAATGGTGTTGAATCCCCGTTGCCAGCAGCACCTATTCAATTGCAGTCTCAGAGTACAGGTGCAAGTTTCCAGTGCGCAGGCAAAACTCACTGCTCAGATAGGGTTTCTTGCGATGAGGCGA
>JAZKEL010000178.1:0-2375 GCA_040387075.1 Pseudomonadota bacterium | reverse complement strand
CGGTAAATGCCGGTTTCGCTTCTGCCTTCGGCTCAGCGGTGATGACAGCCGGTGAAGGAGGCCTGGTTTCTGCAGGCGGCGGGGTGGACGCAGGCTCTGTAACAGGTGATGGGGTAGGGGGAAGTATAGGTTTGACATCGGGCTTGATGACTGGCTTGGGCTTCACTGTCTCCGGCGGGGGAGGTGGCATTTCGGGCGCAGGTTCAGGGATGTCGACTGGTTCGGGCTGGGTTACCTTGGGCTGGCTGAGTTCTACCGTCAATGGCTCATTCTTGGCTGGCTCATCGATGTGGATATTGGGCAACACAAATGCCAATAGTATATGCAACGTTATTGAGAGCGTAATCGCCCAGAGCAGGGTGTTGTCGTTGCGTGGAAGCTGTAAGGAGGAAGTAGCCAATCTAGTATGTATTTGCGGTGGGTAATTGTAAGTAATTGTTAATAGGATTATACATTAAGCCGCTACTTAGCAGCTTGACCGGCTTGGTTATGCAAATCGAATGCTAGGGTTAAAGGCGTAAGCGACCGTATGATTATTCCCACTCGAGTGCAGGGTAAATGGTATTCACATTTCTTCGATTCACTATTTCGAACAGCACCCATTTCCCTTTCTCGCTGGCAGCGGCAGTATCCATCGCTTTTTCCATCACCTCTCCTTTTTTGATGCTTGCACGTATATCGTCCAACAGCGTGGCGAGGTAGCGTTTCTCATCACCAAGCGCAGCTTTCCAGTCGGCAGGAATAGCCCCATGCCCGGGAATCATGCGGCTGACTTTGCTGTCTTCAAGCTGGCTGATCACTGCTATCCAGCCTTTGATATCGCCATCGATGGAAGGGGTGCGCTCTACAAAAAGCAGGTCGCCCATCCACATATCGCCACTCTTCGAATCCAGCACTGTCATATCTGTATTCGTATGCGCCACAGGGTACGCGGTGAGGGTAAGTGTTCGCTCACCTATGTCGATAGTTATGCTGTCCTGTACTTTGATGGTCGGCATGATTATCTCACTTCCAGCAAAATTGGCACCCTGCCAATCCTGGTTAATACGCATATAACTGTCCTTACGTCTTGCCATTGCATCCGCTAGTTTTGCGTGACCTACAAAAGCAGGCTTGTCCTGTACGAATGCAGCATTGCCGAAGATATGGTCGGGGTGGACATGGGTGTTGATCACATACAATATCGGCAACTGGGTGACTTTGCGGATAGCCTCACGCAACTGCATGCCGGTCTTGTAACTTCCACCGCTATCGATCACGGCAACGCCTTTTGTGCCTACGATAAAACTGATATTGCAGATATCGCCTTCATAGCCTTCCGATAAGTCCTGGTGCACCCCATGATGCACGTAGATGTTATCGCCGACCTGTTCCATGGGCAGTGCTTCGCCATGTGCGTAACCGGCCGCCAGTAGAAAGGTGTAAAGATAAAAAAAACGCATCATCATGAGGTCCTTGTTATGGTGCTATTCGGCCTGGTAGTTAGCGCCCAATAAACATAATGTGAATAAAGCACAGGGCTTGATAGCACAGTGAAGATGGGATGCCGGATATGAAATTAAGTTGCGTTGCTAGTGTATGCCAGCCGACATTGCAGAGGCAGGAATTTCCTAAAAAGTGTAGTATTTGGCAGGTGAATTCCCTAGCCTGCATCCCACCTAGTGCTCCCTTTCATTTTCAGGATAACGCATGAATATACCGACCTCCCACTACACAAAGACCGCTATTGTCCTCCATTGGCTTATCGGTTTGGTCATTCTCGGTATGTTCGCATTGGGCTGGTACATGAGCGATCTTCCGAAAGAGGCAGCCAAGGCGCTTTCATACGACCTGTTCGATTTGGGGCTTTATACGTGGCAACTGGCTGAACCTGCCTCGCCCAGGACGTTTTACTATAACCTGCATAAATCGATAGGATTCACCCTGCTGGCATTGATCGCCATTCGTATATTGTGGCGCATCACCCATAAACCTCCTCCATTATTGCCAAGCCTAAAACGTTGGGAGAGAGTTCTGGCAACTGGGAGCCATCACCTGCTTTACCTGCTCATGATTGCAATGCCCGTGAGCGGTCTTATCATGACCATCTATAGCAAATACGGTCTGAAGTGGTTTGGCATCCCTGTTTTAAAAGGGCTCGACGATAGCAATGTACGTGAGCTATATGAGTCGGCTCATGCATTGATCGGATGGATATTCGTTGTCGTCATTGCGCTGCACATCGCTGGCGCCTTGAAGCATAAGCTGGTCGACAAGGATGACACTTTGAAGCGCATGTCTTTGCATTGAATATGGATGGAGGAAAAAAGGGCGCTACGTGCGCCCTTTTCAATATGCAGGTTGATTCGATCAGCCTTTCACATCGATATGATGGT
>JAZKEL010000177.1:1157-4379 GCA_040387075.1 Pseudomonadota bacterium | reverse complement strand
CTCCAGGTTGGCTAGTATTCCCTTCTCGGCGCATTGTATTCACCGCCTGCAAACACAAACGGCGGAGTACGCCCCACCAGTGTTTCGATCAGCATCAACTCGGGATCGGTGTGGTTGATAAACCCGGCGCGCCTTACGTTCTTGCCAGCTTGTTCATTAGCCAGGATATATAAGGGCTTGTCGTGATGGGTCGCCTCCACCGTGTCATTGCTGGAAGGATCGTTCGTCGCTTTTACATCCGCCAGGCCGTAGCATGTACAGAAATACGTCTGTTCAGGATCGGATTCCAGGTAGACACCGGTGCCGCGGATGCCGATAGTGGCGGTTTGCGTCTGGATATGGATCCCCTGGCTACGGGAAACCGACAACAGCTTACCGGTCAGTAAGCGCAAGCCGGAAATAAGCAGGTTGCCGGACTCTTCCTTGCCTTCCATGGTCAATTGGCTATCGCTCCGCATGATCATGGAGTTGCCGCCGACGACAAATACGGCCTCGCTGTCTTTACCTGTCTCTATCGTATCCTTCGGGCCGATTTTGGTATCCAGCGTTGCGTCCTTGCCATTGACCTTAACCGTGCCGGAAAGACGGTAGATGGATTGTCCTGCCGGGAGCTTGGAGGGGGAGCGGCCGAATATGCTTTCTGCCATGGCAGGACTCATCGGCAGGCCGGCTGAAAACAGCCCTGCAGTCAGGGCTTTTATAAGGGTGCGTCGCTTGGGATCATCGGCATCATTGAAATTACTCATTATTTCCCCGTAGTTTAGTTTCTAAGGTTTTTCTTAGGGCGTTGTTTAAAAACAATTTGTTTTCATTATATCCCTATTCTGGATAATGTAATTGCTAGACCGTGCTTTAGTTCTGCCATCAGGCGCCGGGGGATGATGAACAGTACCTTTCAAAGCTGAGAAGGCGGATATCCAAGCTGTATACATCCAATGCATGCTTAGGTTCCAGCTGCCAATGAAAATATACATTACTTGCTGAAATGCGCCTTGCACGCTAAAGTAACGGCACTTTTTAAAGATGATTCAGGAGCGTTTCGTGATCGAAATTATTAAAGCCGCCGGCTGGCCGATTTACCCTTTGATTTTTGCATCCATCGTTGCATTGGCGATTATCGGCGAACGTCTCTGGGCATTACGCTCTAATGTGGTGGCTCCTCCTGAGCTCTTGCCTGAGGTGCAGAAATGGCTGGCACAAGGCGGTGTCAATAAAGACACCATCGCCCGCCTGGAAAAACACTCGTTGTTGGGGGAGGTGTTTGCAAGTGCCCTGGCAAATGCCAATTCATCCCGTGAAATCATGAAGGAATCCATTGAGGAATCCGGTCGTAACGTAGCGCACAAGCTGGATAAATACCTCACTACATTAGGTACCATCGCGACAGTAAGTCCGTTGCTGGGCTTACTCGGTACTGTAATCGGGATGGTGGAACTGTTCGGTGCATTCACGGCCACAGGCCACGACGTTGCCCAGTTCGCCAGGGGTATTTCCGTAGCACTGTACAACACGGCCGGCGGCATCGTGGTAGCCGTGCCTGCCATGATCTTTTACCGGTATTTCCGTGGTCGCGTGGATGGCTTGCTGGTGGAGATGGAGCAACAGGCCGTCAAACTGGTCGAGATTATCCAGGGTCAACGTAAGTAAGCGGGCGTTCAGTCTGTATTGTGGAGTATTAACATGAATTTTCAGCGCGGCAGGAAACACGAAGAGCTCGAGATGAATCTTGTGCCATTGATCGACGTTTTGCTGGTGATCATTATTTTCCTGGTAGTAAGCACTACCTTTTCGCGGGTGAGCGAGCTGCAGATCAACCTGCCGACTGCCGAGGCGAATGCACCGGAAGAAAAGCCGCTGGTGATTAACGTGGAGATCGATGCATCAGGACGCTACGTGATCAATAAGAATGCCGTCTCGGAACCTACAGTGAATGCGATTGCCGCCGCATTGCAAAGTGCAGTGGGCGATAAAAAAGACCCCACCATCATCATCAATGCCGATGCCAGCACCACGCATCAGTCGGTGATTAACGTGATGGAAGCTTCACGCCAGGCAGGCTATACGCACATCACATTCGCAACCCAAGTCAAATCCGGCTCTTAATCGCCATTATCCAAATTTCCTCTATTAAAAAAGGCACAAAGCAAAATAACCCGGCGCATCGCATAGGCCCGGTTTTTTGCTTTTGTTGTTTCTAAGATGTCAAATAAGATGTCAAAAACCACACCTGCCCAGGTGACAGCAGCACCAGTGCCCAGTGCCAAAACCCTCTATTTTCGTCTACTGCGGTATGCCAGCCGGTATTGGCTGGTATTCGCCGCCAGCGTGTTTTCCCTCATGATCTTTTCAGCGACCAATACCGGCTTCCTGGCTACCATCAAAATGGTCACGGACGAGGGATTCGTAAAGCAGGACAGCCTCAAGCTGCATTTCCTTCCCCTGATGCTCTTCGGCTTACTGGCTATACGCGCGTTTGCTGGGTTTATTTCAACCTACTCGATGCGCTGGGTCGCCCGCCATGTGGTGGAGAATTTGCGGTTGGAAGCATTCAGCCGGCTGATGACCTTGCCCATCAGTTTCTTCGACGCGCATTCTGCGGGGATCGTGACATCCAAGCTCACCTACGACACAGAGCAGATGACCAAAGCCTCGACCAACGTAGCGGTCAGCGCGGTGCGGGATACGCTGACCATCATCGGCATGATTGGCTACATGCTCTACCTGGACTGGCGGTTGACCATGATATTTGCGGTGATGGCGCCGCTCATGGGCTTTTACCTGAAGAAGACCACTCCCAAGTTGCGCTCGGCCGGCAAGACTGTGCAGAACACGATGGGCGAAATGACCCAGGTCATCGAAGAGTCGGTGTCCGGCCAGCGCATGGTCAAGATATTCGGCGGCGCAGACTACGAATATGAGCGGTTTTCTAGCGTCACCGGTAAGAACCGGCATATGCAGATACGGCTGGCACGTATCTCCGGCTTGAACAGCATGATGATCGAACTTCTTGCAGCGCTGGCCCTGGGCATGGTGGTGTTTTACGCGGTGGGTAAATTCACTGCCGGTGAGTTTGCAGCCTTCATCGGCGCACTACTCATGCTGATTGCGCCGATCAAGAGCCTCACGGGCTTGAATGAAGACCTGCAGGTCGGCCTTGCCGCAGCACAAAGTGTATTTACGCTGATAGATGCAGTGCCGGAGACGGATGACGGTACAAAGGAA